>CAVIKW010000043.1:0-14130 GCA_963643375.1 Flexilinea sp.
AACATAGCAGACACCGTCGCCGATGTAGAGGTCGCGCGTGCTGAACCAGCGGTCCCAATAGATGTGGCCGCTGTACTTGCCGACAACCTGGATGCGGTAATCGGTCACGCCGTCTTCAACGTCTTCCCACTGGAAGGCGGGATAGCTGCGGTTGTAGTAACTGGTGTTCGGCGTGTACGGAGTCGGGGTCGTGACATTGGACGCGATCTCGAAGCTCATGGAGCCGGACTTCGCCTTGCCCGCGCTGTTGGACGCGGTCACGTTCCAGGTGTAGTTGCCGGTCCCCGGCAGGGTCGCGTACGCAATGCAGCGGCCGGCCTGGCAGGTGGCGTCATTGTCGCTCAGCGTCATCTTGCCGTTGTGGCCCTTGTCATCGCTCCAGTTCACGGTGTAGGTGTCGGCGCCATCGGACGGAGCCCAGTAGAAGCCGATCGTGCGGACCATGTAGCGGCCCTTCGGGCATTCAAGCACCGGGGCAGCCGGTTTCTCGACGGGTGTCGGTTGCGGTTTCGGATCGGGCTGATCGGAAACCTGAAGCGTGAAAGTCTTGCTGGCGGGATTCGTCGAGGAGATCGTGACATCACCATCGCCATTTTTATACGTACCGCTGACAGACCAAGTCACGGTGCCGTTCTTAATGCCCATCACGTCGCCGGTATAGGTGCAGATCGCGTTGGAACAGGACTCGGAATTGACCGTGACGCTTCCGTTTTTAGCTTCACCGGTGTCGGAATCGGTGGCAACAAAGGTCAGCGTGAAGGCCACATCCACGGAGTCGGCACTGCCGTCGACCGTGTAAGTCCAAATAAAGGTCGCCGGGGTGGAAGTAATGACGTCACCGTCCGCCGGGGTGGAAAGGGTCAGAGAGGTAAGCTCCCCAATAATAATGCTGTTCATACTCGCCCCTTCTTCATCTGTCAGGCAGTTTTCGCCTTCGCAGATAGTTTCATCTTCCGGGCAATCCTCGCCTTCACAGACTTCGTCTTCCGTGCAATTTTCACCTTCGACGCAGATACCATCACCGGTAACGCCTTCTTCGCCGGTAACGCCTTCTTCACCGGTAATACCTTCTTCACCGGTAATACCTTCTTCGCCGGTAATACCTTCTTCACCGGTAATGCCTTCTTCACCGGTAATGCCTTCTTCACCGGTAATACCTTCTTCACCGGTAATACCTTCTTCACCGGTAATACCTTCTTCGCCGGTGTTACCGTCGTTTTCGGTCGTATCGGTCTCATCCTGCGTATTGGCATCATCCCCGCCCGGCAGGGTCAAACCAAATAAGTCGAGCAAACCGGAACCGCCGCTCTTTTCGGTGTTCTCGGTGTTCTCGACGTTCTCGGTGTTTTCGGTGTTTTCGGTATTTTCTGTGTTTTCAGAGTTTTCGGTGTTTGTATTTGTATTTGTATCCGTTTCGGTGGTATCGATACCGGGCGTTCCGTCGGTATTCTGTTCACCTTCACCGCCGGTGGGTTTCTGCTCACCCGGGATGGAAACATCATTCCCGCCGGTAACGGTTCCGGTCATACCGGTGCCGCCGGTGGTCCCGGTGGTCTGCGGCTGTGCGGCAGACTGCGGAACAACAACCGGCTGTTCCTTCTGTTGGGGAGCCGTTTGATCAAAGCCGCCGACATTGCACTGTCCGTATGTGCCGTTCGGGATCAATTCCCCGGCGTCGTCATACACGTAGCATACCGCGGTGCTCGCGGTTCCATCGGGATACTGAGTCCCGGTCGCGTCTAAGCACACGCAGTCGGCGAATGCCGCCGCGGTGCCGAATAATATCGTGATCATTAATACAGCAGAGATCAATAATCTGCGGAAGTTGTGGTTCATAATCGTTTCCTCCTGCTTTACAGACGTTTAACGCCCCAATAAGTTCCGAACCAAATCAGAACCCTTCCACGGACGGGTTGGGACCGGTGTCGGCATCCATGCCGACGCGGTACTTTTTGATCAGCGCGTCCTTCACGAAGTCGGGCACCATCCCGTCCACATTCCCGCCGAGGGAGACGACTTCCTTCACGGAAGACGAGGAGACGAAGGTATAATGCGAGCTCGTGATGAAGGACACGGTCTCAATCTCCGGTGCCAGCTTCTTGTTGGCGAGCGCCATACGGAATTCATAGTCAAAGTCGGAGAACACCCGCAGACCGCGGACCATGACGTTGACGCCGATCTTCTGCGCGAAGCTGACGGTCAGCCCGGTGTAGGTCATCACGGTAATGTTCGGGACGTCCTTGAATGCCTGTTCGGCGAGGGCTTTGCGCTCATCCACGCTGAAGAGCAGATTCTTCATCGGGGTGGCGTAAATGCAGAAATACAGTTCGTCAAAGACATTCGCCGCTCGAAGCGCGATATCAATGTGCCCGTTGTGGATCGGGTCAAAACTTCCCGCGAAAATCGCTTTTCTACTCATGTCAGCTGATTTCTCCTTTTTGCTGCGTGGTTGAGGCTGCCTGTACGCGCGCCTTCAGCTCGGCGTTATCGGGCTGATCCAGGTGCGGATCCTCCTCGAAGAGCCGCGCGGCTTCGTTGCGCGCTTTTTCAATCAATCGCACATCCGCGAGGGAGGCGAGTTTCATTTCTCTCATGCCGGACTGGCGCTTGCCGATGAAGTCGCCCGGTCCGCGCATTTCAAGGTCCATCTCGGCCAGTTTGAAGCCGTCGTTGGTGTTCACCATTGCCTGCAGGCGCTGATTCTCGGTCTCGTTTTCTTTCTCCGGGATCAGGAAGCAGCGGGACTGCGCACTGCCTCTGCCGACGCGGCCGCGGAACTGATGCAGCTGGGCCAGGCCGAAGCGGTTCGCGCCTTCAATAACCATCACAGTCGCGTTCGGGACGTCCACACCGACTTCAATGACGGACGTGGAAACGAGGATGTCGTATTCGTGATTCTTGAACGCCTCGAGGATGGCGTCCTTCTCCGCGCCCTTCATGCGCCCATGAAGCAGCGCCACGCGGCGGTCCGGGAAAATCTGCTGCTGCAGGCGTTCGGAAGCTTCAATGGCGGCGCGGCCTTCATTCTCTTCGTTATCCCCTTCTTCAACCAGCGGATAGATAATGAAAGCCTGATGGCCTTCCGCGATTTCTTTGTCGATCTGACGGTAAACGGCTTCGCGGCCCAGCGGGTTCATGACGAAGGTCGTCACCGGCTGCCGTCCTTCCGGCATCTCGTCGATCAGGGTCAGGTCGAGGTCGCCGTAAATGGTCAGGGAAAGCGAACGCGGGATCGGGGTCGCGGTCATGACGAGCAGATTGGGATTGGTGCCCTTCGCGCGGAGGGCGGCGCGCTGTTCCACGCCGAAACGGTGCTGTTCATCAATCACGGCTAAGGTCAGCTTCCTGAAGACGACCGGCGCTTCAATCAGGGCATGGGTGCCGATGATGACGCGTATCTCGCCGTTCTCAAGGCGTTCGCGGATCTCTCTCTTCTTCGCCTCCGGCGTGGAACCGGTGATCAGCTCCACCTGTTCGGCGGTCACGCCCGCGGATTCGCCGATGCTCTCGAGGAAGCGCAGGAAGTTGCGGTAATGCTGTTCGGCAAGCACACCCGTCGGTGCCATGATGGCGGCCTGCCCGCCGTTGGAGACGGCAATCAGGGCGGCAATGGAGGCCACGACGGTCTTGCCGGAGCCGACATCGCCCTGCACCAGACGGTTCATGGGATGGCCGGACGCCATATCGCGGCGGATGTCCGCGATGGCGTTGAGCTGGGCGTTGGTCAGTTTATAAGGCAGCTTCGCGACCCAGGCGCCGTTCAATGTCTCATCGCTGACGGAGACCGCTTCGGTCTCGAGCTCGTTCCAATCCTGTTTCTGGGCGAGGACATTGAGCTGGGTCAGGAAGACTTCATCGAAGGCCAGACGGCCGCGGGCATAACCGAGCATCTCGCGGTTATCCGGGAAATGAATCTGCTCAATCGCGAGCGGCAGCGGCATCAGGTCCGCGGATTCAAGCACGGAGTCCGGCAGGAATTCGGGAACGCGGGTCGCCCAATGGCGGACGGTGTTGAAGAGCATACGCCGCAGGTAGTTCTGCTTCAGACCGGAGTTCAGCGTGTAGACCGGGACGATGCGTTTGGTGGTGATGTTATCCTGTTCGAGCGGCTCCCATTCCGGGTTGGTCATGACCGGACGTCCGAGGAAGATGTCGATCTTGCCGGAGAGGGAGATGGGCATATTGACCGTGAACTGGCGCATGATCCAAGCGCGGTTGAACCAGACCACCCGCAGGGAGGCCGGCTTTCCGTCACGGCCGATGCTGCCGTCGGTAATGACGGCCTCGACGATCTGATATTTCCCGCGCTGGGTCAGGTTAAAGGACTTCAATACACCGATAACGGTCACAACATCATCGGGAACGAGTCGGGAAATCGTGATGCATTTGGAATAATCGTCGTAGCGGCGCGGCAGATAATAGAGCAGGTCGCGGACGGTATAGACGCCGAGCTTCGCGAGCGACTTCGAATTGCTGATGCCGATCCCGGGGATCTGATCCACGGAGCTGTCAACCGACGGGCCGGCGGGCAGGGTGCGGATGCGGCCGTACTTCCGGCGCACTTCGCTGACCGGCGCGGCGTGCTGTTCGACGCGCGGCTCATGGCTGACGCGCGGGAGCGGCTTCTGCGGCGCGGCCGGCGCTTCGCTCACGGTCTCGGCAGCGGGCACTTCGGCAGCGGCTTCAACAGGAACGGCAGCCGGCGCGGACTGTTCCGCGGCGGGCGCTTCCTGTCGAACGGGACGTTCGCGGCGGGGACGCTGTTCGCGCTGTTCGCGGGGCTGACGTTCCGCGCCTTCCGTACGCTCACGGCGCTTCTGGCGCTCGGGGCGTTCCGCTCGTTCGGCCCGTTCGGGACGGTCCGGACGCGGTTCGGGTTCGGGGAGGGCGTGCAGGATCTCCTGGACGGATTTCTTCCGCCCTTCGTTATCCTTCCCTTCATAAGTGGTCAAAAATTCGGAGACTTTCGCGATCAGTTCGGGGTCCACGCCCGCGGTCGCTGATTCTTTCTGCCAGTTCGGTAAAAACTTTTCCAAACCGCCGACGACGGCTCTGTTGTCGCAATTTCGGCTGATTTCCAGCTTCAAAAAGCGGCGGAGCTTCTCAATAGGTGAGTTGATCATACACTTTCTTTCCGTTTCTTCAATAAAGTTACCCCCGGGCCGGGAGGACATCTCCCGGAGAAGGCGGCACGATGTATAATAGTATTTTAAAGCCATTCGGCATTTTTTGGAAGATTCAGGAGGCTGAGCTATGAAGCATGACATCATCGTGAAATGGAATTCGGACGTGGACGCGGGCCGCAAGGCGGAGATGATCCCCGCCATCCGCGAGCTCTTCGCGCACACCACCGCCATCCCGGGCATCCACGGCGTGGAGCTCTTCACCAATGTCACCCCGCGCCCCAACCGCTATGACCTGATGATCGAGATTGACATGGATCCCGCGGCCTTGGACGCCTACGACGATTGCGAATGGCACCACCGCTGGAAGTCCGAATACGGCGGCCTGATTGAGAAGAAAGCTATCTTCGACCATGACTGAAGCCGTCTCCCGCGAGATGTTCGCGTCCCTCACCCGCACAGCCGCCATGAACCTCACCCCCGACGAGGCGGAACGGCTCCGCGCCGAGATGAACCGCCAAATGGCGGTCATCCGCCGCTTGGAAGCCATTCCCTTGGAGAATGACCTGACGCCCGCCGTTCACGGCAATCCCTACCCGGAGAGCATCCGGGCGGGACTGCGGGAGGATGTTCCGCGGGACTTTGAGAACCGCGGCGCCATTCTCGAAGCGGTGCCGCGGGTCAGGGACGGATATATCGTCTCCCCCGACCTGAGTCACAGAAAGCTGGATTGAGCCTATGGAACTCTGCGAATATACCGCCTCCGAACAGGCCCGCCTGGTCCGAACGAAACAGGTCTCCGCGCTTGAATTGACCCGCGCCGCCTTGGAACGTATCCATACTGTCGACGGACGGCCGGGGACGTTGGACGGCACGGAGCTGCCCGAAGACCGGGAGCACGTCCACGCCTTCACGTATCTATGCGAAGACGAAGCCCTGCGCCGGGCGGAAGAGATTGACCGCCGGATCGCCGCGGGCGAAGCCGTCGGCCCCCTCGCGGGCGTCCCCTACTCCGCCAAAGACGTGTACTGTACCCGCGGCATTCCGACCTCCGCCGGTTCACGCATCCTGCGCGGATGGCGTCCGCCGTACGACGCGGCGGTCATTGAACGGCTCAACGCCGCGGATGCCGTTCTCATCGGCAAAACCAATTGCGACGAATTCGGTTTCGGCGGCAGCAATGAGACCTCCGCCTACCGTCCGCTTCCGCGCAACCCGCGGGCCTTGGACCGCGTTCCCGGCGGCTCCTCCGGAGGATCGGCCGCGGCGGCAGCTGCCTGCGAAGGCGCGTTCTCCCTCGGCACCGACACCGGCGGTTCCATCCGCGAACCCGCCGCCTTCTGCGGCGTGACCGGACTGAAGCCGACTTACGGCCGCGTTTCGCGTTACGGCGTGACCGCCTTCTCTTCCTCCATGGACTGCGTCGGTCCACTGACCCGCTCCGCCGAGGACGCGGCGCTCATCATGAATGTGATCGCGGGCGAAGACCCGCGCGATAACACCGCTGCCCGCGTCCCCGTCCCGGATTACACCGCGGACCTGAAACGCGGGGTGAAGGGGATGCGCGTCGGCATCTCGCCCGACTTCCTGCGCGTTCCCGAAGGCAGCCTCGACCCGGAGATCGCCTCCGCGGTTGAACGCACGGCGGAGACCCTGCGCGGACTCGGCGCGGAGATCGTCGAGGACGTCCCCATGCCGAACACGGAATACGCGATGCCGGCGTATTTCGTCATCAGCCGCATTGAGGCCTATTCCAACCTGCAGCGTTACGACGGCCTGCGCTTCGGGTACACGCCCGAAGGGGAACCCGCCGATATGAACGACCTCTACCGCCGCGCCCGCGGGGAGGGATTCGGCTATCAAGCCAAACTCCGCCTGCTGACGGGGATGTTCATCAGCCAATCCGAGTTTTACGAAAAGTATTACCGCCGCGCCCTGCGTGCCCGCGCCCTGATGCGAAGGGACTACGACGCGGTGTTCGACCCGGCGGGGAAATACCGCCTCGACGCGCTGCTCACGCCGACCGCGCCCTGCCCTGCCTTCCCCTTCATGGGCGAAGCCGAGCGCGATTCGCTGCGCATTCAGATGGCGGACTGCTTCACCACGCCGATGAACTTCGCGGGAACCCCCGCGGTCTCCGTCCCTGCCGGCACGAACGCCGCCGGGCTGCCGATCGGCGTGCAGCTTGCCGGGTACGACTGGCGCGAGGCGGAGCTGCTCCGTCTGGCGTACGCGCTTGAGGAGGCACGGTCATGACCGACTACATCCCTTCCATCGGGCTTGAGACCCACATCCAGCTCAACACGAAAACCAAAGCCTTCTGCGCCTGCCGCGCGGATTCATGGAACGACGCGCCGAACACGAACATCTGCCCCGTCTGTACCGGACAGCCCGGCGCCCTGCCGGTTCCGAACAAAGCCATGGTCCGCAAGGCGCTCAAGCTGTGTCTCGCGGTTCACGCGGAGATCAACCGCGTCTCTTACTTCGACCGCAAGAATTACCTTTACGCCGACATGCCCGGCGGCTACCAAGTCACCCAGAACTCGAAGCCCATCGGCGTCAACGGCTTCGTGGAGTTCGACACCGAGGACGGCGGGACTTCGCGGGTGCGGATCGACAACCTTCATATGGAAGAGGACGCCGGCAAGACCAAGAACGAAGGCGGCATCCGCCTGATCGACCTGAACCGCTGCGGCGTCCCGCTGGTGGAGATGGTCACGGCGCCCGACCTCCATTCCGCGGTTGAAGCCGCCGCGTACCTCATGCACCTGCGGCAGCTGATCCGCTGGCTGGATATTTCCGAGGGCAATATGGAGAAAGCCCAGCTCCGCGCTGACATCAATATCTCCGTCGCCCCGGCCGGTTCGGACCGCCTCGGGAAGAAGTGCGAGATCAAAAACGTCAACTCCATCGAAGCCGTCCGCGCCGCCATCAACGCCGAGACCGCCCGCCAGATCCGCGAACTCGAAGCCGGCCGTCCCGTGGAGCAGCTCTCCATCGAATGGGACAACGACGCGGGCGAGCTGCGGAAGATGCGCTCCAAGGAAGACGCGGTGGATTACCGTTACTTCCGCGAGCCGAACCTGATGCCGGTCGTCGTCGACGATGAACTCCTCGCCGCGGTCACGGCCGAAATGCCCGAACTGCCGCGGGAACGGAAGACGCGGTTCACGGACGAATACGGACTGCCCGCCTACGACGCCCGCATATTGACACTCGAACGCGATACGGCGGATTACTTCGAGGAGGCGGTCCGGGAGTATAATGGAGAGGCGAAGCGGGTTTCCAATTGGATGATGAACGAGATCCTGCGTCTCTCGAACGCGCTCGACGTCCCGGTGTCATCCCTTCGCGTCAAGCCCGCCGATTTGGCGGATATCCTGCGCCTGACCGACGCCGGCACCGTCAACACCTCCACAGGCAAGCGGCTGGTCGACCTCGTTCAGGAGAGCGGCAAGTCCCCCGCGGAGCTTGTCCGCGAGCTGGGATTGGCACAGGTCAGCGATGACGGCGCCATCCGTGAAGTCTGCGCGAAGATCATCGCCGACAACCCGAAAGAAGTCTCCGCCTACCGCGCGGGGAAAGAAACGCTGATCGGCTGGTTCACCGGCCAAGTCATGCGTCAAATGAAAGGCAAAGCCGACCCGAAGCGCACGAACGCCGTGCTCAAGGAGCTGTTGGATCGGGCGGAATAAGACGAATAAATAAGGAAAAACGAGAATGAGAGAATTTGATGTGATCGTGATCGGCGCGGGCCCCGGCGGCTACGTTGCCGCGCTGCGGACTGCCGCGAACGGATTGAAGACCGCCGTGATTGAAAAAGACAAGCTCGGCGGCGTCTGCCTGAATGTCGGGTGCATCCCTTCCAAATCGCTGCTGAAGAACGCCGAGCTGGCGCGGACGCTTCGCAAGGACGCGAAGACCTTCGGCATCGCTTCCGAAGCGCCCATCACAGCGGATTTCGGCGCCGCGGTTGAACGCAGCCGCAAGGTTTCCAAGCGCCTGAACATGGGCGTGGCCTCCCTGCTCAAGAACGCGGGCGTGGAAGTGATTCCCGGCACGGCCTCCTTCCGTGACGCGAAGACCGTCGCGGTCACCGCGGAGGACGGCTCCGTGGAAGAGTACACCGCGCCGAACATCATCATCGCCGCGGGCACGAAGCCGACCGTCATCCCCGGTATGGAGCCGGACGGTGAGAAGATTCTCAACTACCGCCAGGCCATTCTCCAAACCGTCCTGCCGAAGCGCATCGTCGTCATCGGCGGCGGCGCCATCGGCGTTGAATTCGCGACCGTTTGGTCCGGTTACGGCGCGCAGGTGACGGTGGTTGAAATGCAAAGCCACCTGCTTCCCAACGAGGACGCCGAAGCCGCTGCCGAGCTGGAGCGCGCGTTCAAGAAACAGGGCATCAAAGTCAAGACCGGCACCGCCCTCTGCGGCGTGGACAAGACCGAAGACGGCGTCTCCGTGCGCGTCAAGAAAGATGACGAGGAGACCGCCATTGAAGCCGATCAAGTCGTCATTGTCGTCGGCTTCCGTTCCAACGCGCCGGACCTCGGGCTTGAGAACGCGGGCGTGAAGATGACCTCCCGCGGGTGGATTGAATGCGACGAATACGGCCGCACCTCCGTCCCGGGCATTTACGCCGTGGGCGACATCGCGGGCAAAGTCCTGCTGGCGCACACCGCGTCCGCCATGGGCAAGATGGTCGGCGACCTCATTGCCGGCAATAACGTCCCCGCTGTCCGTTACGACCTGACTCCGCACGCCACGTATTCCCATCCGCAGGTGGCTTCCTTCGGCTATACCGAGGAGACCGCCAAGGCCGCGGGCGTGGATTACGTCATCGGCAAGGCCGGATTCATCGCGAACGGCAAGGCGCTGGGCTTGGCCGAGAATGAGGGCTTCGTCAAACTGATTTGTGCGAAGGACAGCCATGAATTGATCGGCGCCGTCATTGTCGGTCCCGAAGCTTCCGAACTGCTGCCGGAGCTGACCCTTGCCGCGGCGCATCACCTGACCGCGGAAGACATTGCCCTGAATGTTCACGCCCATCCGACTTTGAGCGAAGTGATGATGGAAGCGGCCGAGGCCGTTGCATGATCGGTGAAACCTTTCGCGCCGGGCTGCGTATTATAGAGTAGAATATAAAGCCTCGGGGAGAATCCCCGGAAAGGACGAAAACCATGAAGAAACATCTGATTTTGACACTCATCCTGACGCTGGCTCTGTGCATTTGCGGAACCGCTTTCGCTCAGGAGACATACAATATCACCGTCACGGAGGGCCCTTCCCATCATGACAAGGGCGAGGCTTGGTCCGCCGATATCGTGCTGCCGAACGTCAGCGGCCTGGCTGACGAACAGGAACAGAAGGCGTTGAATGATTACTTCCAAACCGCTTTGGAAGAGACAGTCGCCTCTTACGAGAAGGATGTTGAATACGTCAAGAAGAACTACCCCGACGGCAACGGTCCGCATTTCACCTGCGATGTCAACTACGAAGTCGTGACCGACAACGCGGATTACCTCGTTCTCAAGGTATGGATGTTCTACGCCGCGGGTGATTCCAACACCTTCAACCAGTATTGGGTCTTCAGCAAGCACACCGGCAAGGAAGTCCCGATGACCGATGTCATCACCGCCGAGATTTTCGCCGCCGCGAAGGAACAGATCCGCGCGGAGATGGTTGAATCGAACGAGACCGCCGAAACCATGTACTGGGTGGATGACGAATCCCTTGACACCGCGATGGACAACCTTGACTCCGCCCGTCACTGGTACATCAACACTGACGGCGACCTGGTGATCGTCTTCGACAAATACGAGATCGCCCCCGGCGCTCAGGGGGAGAGCGAGTTCGTGATCGAAGAATTAGCTTCCGAATAATCAAATTACAACGCCGGACTTTTGAAGTCCGGCGATTCTATTTAAACAGTCAAGTCTCCGACGCGATTGCAATCCGCTCTTCACGGAAGCAAGAGACCGGAGACCAGAGACCGGATAACATAGCGCGCTCGATGTGCGGAGTCAAGGCTCCTTTCTCGAGCGCTTTTCCCCTTCCCCCGAGGGGACGGCCGCTGACGCGGCCTTAACCTCATCCACCGCAAGCGGTCCCCCTTCCCCTCATAGGGGAAGGTAGGAACGCGCTCGTAAAAGTGAGCGAGTCTTCAACCGTCCGGCAGCACGGCAACGCTTCGCTCGCCGCAATTATTGAAGACTCTTTGCAATTACGTTATCCGGTCTCTGGTCTCTGGTCTCTGGCAGCAAAAAAAGCCTGCGCTTTCGCGCAGGCTTTTTTGCTGCAATCACACCGAATAAATATTCACAAACGTCCAGGGAGCGCGGTCGATGGCGGCGAAGAAATTCTTCCGCACCAGCTGCATCACATCCTTCTGCATCTGCTCCTGCGTCTTGCCCTTCATGAACTTCGCGCAGTGCTCGATGATCTGACGCTTCAGCTGCTCTTCAACGGGAGCGAGGTCTTCGTCGTTCGTTACCCCGGAGAAGACGAACTGCGGTTCCTGAATCAGGCCGCCGGTTTTCTTATCCAGCAGCAGCGTCACGATCACGACGCCGCTTTCGGAGAGCTTCTCGCGCTGGTTGACGACATCGGCCGTCACGTCGCCGACGCCCTTGCCGTCCACGAAGACCATCGAGGCCGGCACTTTGTCGCCGTACTTCAGCTTGCCGTTCGTGAATGTCAACGTCTGGCCATCTTCGGTCACGATGATATTCGAATCGTTATACCCCATCTGCTTGGCGATCTTGGCCTGGGCAATCAAATGCCGCAGCTCACCGTGGACAGGGATCATGTACTTCGGGCGGACGAGATTCATCAGCAGCTTCATTTCATCCTGACAGGCATGCCCGGAGACATGCACCGACAGCACGGAGTTGATGACGACGTCGGCGCCGAGTTTATACAGGCGGTTGATGACGCCGGAGACGGCTTCTTCGTTGCCGGGGATCGGGGACGAGGACAGGACGATGGTGTCGCCCTTCTTCACGCTGAAGGCGTTATACCGTCCGCGGGAAAGGCGTCCGAGGATGGAGTTCGCCTCGCCCTGGGAGCCGGTGCAGAGGATCAGGACTTCGCGGTCCGGCAGGCTGAGGGCCTGTTCCAGCGGGATGACGTCCTCCTCCGGCAGGTCGATGTAACCGAGCTTGCGGGCCAAGTTGACGTTGTCCACCATACTCGTCCCGACGATGCAGATCTTGCGGTGATGATGCCGCGCGATGGTTGAAACCTGCTGCAGCCGAGAGATCAGGGACGCGAAACTGGAAATGATGATGCGGCCCTTGGCGTTGATGAAAACGCGCTCGAAGCTCTGGTTGATTTCCATCTCCGACGGCGTTGTGCCGGCGCGCTCCGCGTTCGAGGAGTCGGCCAGCAAGGCGAGGACGCCGCGTTTGCCGAGCTCGCCCAGCTTCGCGAAGTCGCTCGGCCAGCGGTCAATCGGGGTCTGGTCGAATTTATAATCGCCGCTCATGACAATGAGTCCGGCGCCGGTTTCAATCGCCACGCCGACGCTGTCCGGGATGGAATGCGTCATGTGGAAGAGCTCGATCTTGAACGGACCGACCTCGAAGCTGTCCCCCGCCTGCTTGACGACGAACTGCGTCTTATTCAGCTTGCCCGCCTTCGCGAGCTTGACTTCGGTCAGTTCCTTCGTCAGCGCGGTGGTGTAGATCGGTACATTCTCCAGCACATCGAAAAGGTACGGCACACCGCCGATATGGTCTTCATGTCCGTGGGTGAGAATGATCCCGTCGACGAGCTTGCTTTTCCCGTTCAGGTACTGCATGTCCGGGATGATGTAGTCGACGCCGATCATGTCGTTATCCGGGAAAAGGATCCCGCAGTCAACAATAAGAATTCGGCCGCAGTACTCGAATACTGTCATATTGCGGCCGAATTCGCCCAACCCGCCGAGCGGGATGATATTGATTTTGTTTTCGTTATGTTTTTTAGGCATTATCTCTCAATTTCTTGAACAGCTCAAGCTGCTGAGGAGAGAGGTTCTTAGGCAGCGAGACACGCATCTTCGCGTACAGATCGCCGCGGGCGCCCGCCTGATTCAATTTCGGCATACCCTTCCCCGCCAGACGGATCAGCTGATCGGGCTGCGTCCCGGCCGGGATTTTGAGAGCATAATTGCCGTCCTTGGAACGGACTACCGCTTCACCGCCGAGCACGGCGGTGTAAAGGTCGATCGGTACATCCACGAAGAGGTCGTCGTCAACCCGTTCGAAAGCGCCTTCCTTGTCCGCGGTCATAATGACAAGGATCAAGTCGCGCTTCACGCCGTTCGAGTTGTACGCGCCGGCGAGACGGATTTTCGTCCCGTTCTTCGCGCCGGCAGGGATTGTCGCCTCGATGGTCTGATCACCGAGGCTGAGCTGGCGTTTGCAGCCGTGGAAAGCTTCATCGAGACTGATCTCGACGTTAAACTCCACAGCCTGCGGCTTGCTCTGCGCGCCGCTGCCGTAGCCGGTGTTGAACTCAACGGTCCGGTGTGTACGCGGACGGCCGTAAGCCCGGCGGGTCGGGTCGCTGTTCATACCGCCCATACCGCCGAAGATGGATGAGAAGAATTCGGAGAACCCGCCCATGCCATCCGTGCTGAAGGTCGTTCCGCCGCCTTTATTGCCGGAGAACCATTCACCCCAGTTGTAATTCGCGCTGCTTCCGCCGCTCTGCTCCCACTGTTTATAGGAGGAGCCGAGCTGATCATAGCGGGCACGCTTTTCTTTATCTTTTAATACTTCATAGGCCTCATTGATGGCCTTAAATTTCTCCTCGGCGCTCTTATCACCCTGATTATGATCCGGATGATACTTCTTCGCCAGCGCGAAGTACGCCTTCTTGATTTCCGCGTCCGTCGCAGTCTTGGACACGCCTAATGTTTCGTAGTAATCTTGATATTCCATAGATATCACCGCCTTCCCGTGAGAAAACGTTGTTTTAATAATTATAAACAGCTTTTTCTGTCATTTACAGATAC
>CAVIKW010000043.1:14140-15416 GCA_963643375.1 Flexilinea sp.
CTGCAAGGGATCCTGTTCGTCGGTCATGACCGGATAACTGCGGCTCCGCGTATAACGGTTGCCGGTCACGAAACAGCGGACGTAATACAGTTCGCGCTCGTCAAGCGGACGGCCGAGCCCCTTCACAGCGCGTTCTTTGGCATCCTGAAGGTCTCCGGCATCCCCGACGAATTCACCGACCTTGACCGCGACGTCCATCGCTTTCATGAACTCGCTTTTGGACATCGGTTCGTCTTCGGACGGGATGAAGTAATCCGCGTCGAAGGAATCCAGCGTGTTGAGAAGCTGTTTCATCTCAGACATGTGAATGGCTCCGCCGCCGGTGTAGACATCCTCGCAATAGCAGTTGCCGAGGAAAAGGACTTTGTCGGAGGGAATGTACGCCACGGTGCAGTCTTCGGAATGCGGACCGCCGACGTGCACGAGATCGACGTGAATGTCATCCAGGCGCACGGCCATGTGATTGCAATAGGTAATGTCGGCGGTGCGTACCTTGAAGGAGTAGCGCATCGGGACCTCGCGCTTGATCGCTTCGGCAAAAGCCGAAATCTCAAGCCCCGCCGCCACGCGGGAGTTCAACGTGGAGTCGGACCAATCCCAGCGCTGCATGGTGAGAAGCTTGTCGTTGGTAAGGCTGCCGGCGATGGTCTTCGCGGGGGTGGCGGTCATGCCGAATACATGCGTCCACTGCCAATCGGTAACGGCCGCGAACTCCGGATCGGGGAGGTTCTGCATACGCCCCATGCCGTAGAACTCGGAGAGATGCTCCGGGGAGTTGCCGGTATTCACGATCATGGATTTGCTTCCGCCGCAAATGTATCCCAAAGCGGGGCGATGCTTCGCGTCCTCTTTCGGAAGATACCATACATGATCAGAAATACGATTCAGCATATTAATTCACTACCTTTTCTTGATTTTAGCTTAATCGAAATAAAAAGGCAATTATTATCACAATTTTCGGTTTAATTTCATCTAAATTGTATGATTTAGGGTAAAATCGTGGGTTTTTAAGTCAATAGTCAGTAGAGGTGTTCGGAAAGGGGAGGCATACTTCCCTTATCGATTGCGTTGTTTTCACGCTCCGCGAAGGGGAGCCGGTCCGCGGGTCACCTCATCCACCGCAAGCGGTCCCCCCTTCCCCTCGAGGGGAAGGACAATGCGCCGCATAATTGGGGCTTGACTTGCAATGGCGGACGCAACACTTCACTGCCGCTCCTCCCTGCCGTATCGCGGCAAACAAAAAACCACTCGTTACCGAGTGGTCATTTTTGTGCCC
>CAVIKW010000044.1:0-15254 GCA_963643375.1 Flexilinea sp.
CAGCAGGAGAATCACTCCGCCGAGGGCGAGGGCGAGGACGATGACGAGGAGCATTTTGTCCGCGGAGGTTTCCGGAGTCTTCAACACCTTCGGGACGTTCAGCAAGGCCGACGCCAGCAGGACTACGCCGATGAGGCCGGACTTCGTCAGGCTGCGGGTCTTTTGCGGCTGCTCGGCGGATGCTTTCGCGGGCGTGTAGGGCTTATTCTTCTTCTTTGTGTCCGCCATCTTCGGCCTCTTCGGTCGGTTCGGTCGCGGCTTCTTCAACCGGCTCGGTTTCTTCGGTCACTTCGGAAGCCGGCTCTTCGGCTTCCGCCGGAGTTTCTTCGGCAGCGGGTTCTTCCTTCTTCGGGCCGCGGATCATATCGATGAGCTTATAGAACCAGGTGCGCATCAGCAGCAGGCCGGCGACAACGTAGATGCCGACGGTGAGATAGCCCAGCTTGGCGTTGACGTTCGCCGCGGTTTCGGGATCGGCAAGCTGCGTCTTGAGCTGGCCGTAGGTTTCATACGCCATGTAAAGCACGTACAGGCCGAGGAACGGCATGATGGAGTCGAAGTTGTTCTTCTTTTTCTCTTCCTTCTGCTCTTCGGCAGGGACGGCGTCGGCGCGGTTTTCGGCCTGTTCTTCCGGCGAAGTCAGTCCGTCGGCGTTCTCCCCTTCGCTGAGCTCAACGGGCTCGGCGCCGGGATGCAGCGGCTGGCCGCAGAACTTGCAGACGGCGAGGTCATCCGGGTTGGGTTCCAGGCAGTTCGGGCAGATGGTCAGATTGGATGAGCCCTCTTCCGCGGCGGATTCCGGGCATTCGGAACATTCGGCTGCGGCGGTTTCTTCTTCCGGAGCGGGTTCAGCGCATTCCGGGCAGGCGGTCACATTCGTTTCTTCTTCCGGGGCGGGTTCCGGACAATTCGGGCAGGCGTTCACGTTGGTGTTTTCTTCTTCCATGGTTTTCCCTTTCACACGGTCTACCCGGATAGGTCCGGGGACTGAATTTTGCATTTCTATTATTATACTGTTGTTCCGCGTCCCGCAATTCGGTTAAAATGAAATCATTGATAATTACCGACTCGGGAGCGTATGATGAAAAAAATTCTTCTGCTTACATTGCTCGCGCTGTTCATTGCCCTGCCCGTTTGCGCGCAGACGGAGGAGAATTGGACGCTGAACTTCTTCGATGATTTTGATGACAACAGCTTCGGATGGCCGCTCGGCAGCCAGACCTCCGGGAACACGGCGGTCACCCGCTCCATTCAAGAGAGCCGCTTCGTCTGGAACATTCAGGCGTCGGACCCGAATGTGCTGTGGATGGGCGTCAATATTGAAGCGCCCGCCGAGGAGACACGAACCCGGTACGCGACGGAGGTCCTGCTGCCCGAATTCGAACCGCTGGCCTGCGGCGGGCTGATGTTCGGCAGTCAAAACGGCAGCTTCTACGGCTTCGTCGTCTGCAACGACAAGACCTATTCCCTGCTGCAATACAACGGCGGGAACGTCACGACGCTGATCCCTTACACGCATATCAACGACTACGACAGCTTCAATGCCTCCGCCATCGCGGTCGAGATCAATAACGGCTGGGCGGACCTTTACTTCGGCGAGAATACGCTCGACACCTACAACGTCGGCACGGCTGACGGAGGCTTCGGCCTGATCGCGATGCCGCAGTCCACCGAGAGCACGGATGTCTCATTCGACGTGCTGAGCTTCCAGTCAACGGCTGCCGCGCAGGAAACCACCTTTGACGCGGACGCGGTCGATGTCAACGCTTCGGACAGCGTCTCCCGCATGATCAAGATGCTCAACCTCAAGGAACGCATTGACTCCACCGCGGGCGTCTATGAATCCCTGCCGGACTACAACGTGGACCTCGCCATGATGGGCTACGCGAGCAAGGAGCCGATCACCTCCCTGAGCGGCAGCGACCTCTTCCTCCAAGCGGACATCAGCTGGGACTCCGGCTACGAACACCCGGACTACGCCAACGCCGGCTGCGGCTTCTACATTCGCGAGAAGGATTCCGCCTCCTATATTGAGATTTACGCCGCCATGGACGGCGCGGTCTACGTCAACGCCTTCCGCAACGGCAGCAAGGTCCCGCTCATCAGCCTGAATTACGGTTCATACGCCGTGGAGGGCAGCGGACGGCTCGGCATCGCCGCGGATACGCAGAAGATCACCATCCTCTGGAATGATTCCATCCTCGGCACCATTACCGACGCCACTTGGGTCGGCGAGGGGAACACCGGCTACCTGATCCATTCCGGCACGAACGCGGACTTCGGCACCCGCTGCGTTTACACCAATGTGGAAGCTTACAAATTTACGGAGTAAACTGTTTCTTTTGGCATAATCCTTGCAAACATTATCGGATATGGGAACCAGAAGAATTTCACTCTTTCCGATCATCGTCATTGTTGTCGGCGTGCTGCTTCAGCTGCTGGGAATGGGGATCATCGGGGACGACACCACAACGGAACTGCTCAATAAGCTCTGGCCGCTGCTGATCGCGGCGGTCGGGCTTGAATTTCTGCTCGTTCAGCACCGCGTCCTCTCCGGCGCGACGCTGCTCATCTGCGCGGCGGCGCTCTTCGCCACGCAGTTCCTCCCCGGGGAGTTCTCCACCGAGCTGTGGCGTTACTTTGTGACCTTCTGGCCGGTGCTGCTCATCATCTACGGCATCGACTGCATCATCTCGAATCTCTCTCTCGGCAACGCCGCGGTCCTCATTGTCACCGCGCTGGTGGTTGTCTACGCGCTGCTGATGACGCTCGACATTCCCATCCTCAAGAAGATTCCCATCTTCAACACGCAGATCACCGCCTCCGCGCCCGCTCCGACGCAGCAGAACCCGAATCAGAACGGCTCCGCCGGCCCGATTGCGAGCAGCGGCTCCGTCGCGTATGCCCTGCCGTCGCAGGCCTCCGCCGAGGTGAACATCATCGCCGCCTCCGGGCGCATTTCCCTGAAAGCCGGGGAAGCCGGCAGCAACGCCTACCTCGCGGGCTCCGTCAAGCTTGACCCGGTTGAACAGCTCTACCAGCAAGCCGATCTCAACAGCGCCACCGCTGTTTACACCCTCCGCAGCATCGCCCGCGGGGAGACCGATCAAGTCTCCGAATGGGCGCTCACCCTCAGTCCGCAGCGTACCTCCGCTGTCGACATTGAGATGACGAACGGCTACGTGAAAACCGACCTGCGCGGCTTGAATCTCTCCTCCGTGACGATCAACAACGCGTACGGCCCGGTGGACGTCATGGTCCCGGTCTCAAGCACCGCCCCGGTCAGCATCACCGCCGGGAACGGCATGGTGCGCGTCTATATCCCGTCCGGCGGCAGCGTGTCCGTGAACGTCAGCGGGACCGAGAACGTGAGCTGCCCCGACTCCTACACGTACGCGAACGGAACGGTCAGCCCGAAGGCTGCCGCGGGGAACACGGTTTCCGTTACCGTCGTGAGCAACGGCGGGTCCGTTCAGATTATCGAGAGTTGAATTAATTCGAAGAAGTAATACGCCGCCGGCATCGCGAAGAAGCAGGAGTCGAAGCGGTCAAAGAAACCGCCGTGCCCGGGGATGAGATTCGAGGAATCTTTCACGCCGAAGCAGCGTTTGATCATGCTTTCGCCGAAGTCGCCGAAGGGCGCCGTCAGCCCGACAGTGAGCCCGAGCAGCGCGGCCTGTCCGACGGTGAGAATTGCTTTCACCGGCGGGATGAGCCACGCGGCGAGCACGGCAAGCCCGACAGTGAAGAGAATGCCCCCGACGAGACCTTCCCAAGACTTCTTGGGGCTGACGATCTTGAGCATCTTATGCTTCCCGATGCGCCGTCCCACAGCGAAGGCGCCCATATCCCCAACCCAGATCAATAGCTGAACCAGCAGGAATTTCACAGCGCCGTCGGGTAACTGACGGATCGAGATCATGTAGCCGCCCAGCCAGCCGATGTAGACCATACCGGTCGTGAGCACGGTGAAGCTCAGCGCGGATTTCGGCACGCCCTCTTCGCACAGCAGCGTCCCGCAGAGGATGGCCGCCATGATGCAGGCGGTCAGGATGCGGTGACTTGCGCCGATTCCGAGGAACCAACGGGCGAGGATGAGGACAAGTACGGAGATAATCAGCACCGTGAGCGGGATGCGCATCCCGTCGTGATGATCGAAAAGACGCCCGAATTCCCAGGCGGATATGCCGCAGACTGCAAGGACCATGGCAAGAAACACCCACCCCCCGATGAGGGCGGAACCAAGTATTACCGGCACAAATACGCAGGCGCTGAGAACTCGGGCTTTCATATTATTGTTGTTCGTATTTATTTCACTTTCCCGAAACGGCGGTCCCGCTTCGAGTATTCATAAATTGCTTTCAAGAGCTCTTCCCGGTTGAAGTCCGGCCAGAGCGTTTCCGGGAATTCCCATTCGGAATAAGCGGTCTGATAGAGCAGGAAATTGCTGAGACGCTGCTCGCCGGAGGTACGGATCACGAGGTCCGGGTCCGGGGTGCCGGCGGTGAAGAGATAATCGCTGATGGATTTCTCCGTCACGTCTTCCGGCTTCACGCCGTCGGCAATCATCTTCCGCACCGCGTGCATGATCTCATTGCGGCTGCCGTAATTCAAGCCTACGGAGAGGACCAGGCGGTCGTTGTTCTTGGACTCCTCAACAGCCACGTCAATCTCATCCAGCAGGTCCTGCGGAATGCCTTCGCGCTGGCCGAGGTGGATGATGCGGACGCCTTCTTTGCGCAGTTCGAGGAACTCGTTCGTGAAAGCCTGGTGGAAGAGCTTCTCAAGCCCGCTCACCTCGTCTTGCGGACGACCCCAATTCTCCGTGGAAAAGGCGTAGATCGTCAGGTATTTCACGCCGAACTCGACGCAGGCCTTGATGATGCCGCGCAGGGCTTCAACGCCCGCGCTGTGTCCGTAGAGACGGGGCATGCCGCGCTTCTTCGCCCAACGGCCGTTGCCGTCCATAATGATGGCAATGTGCTTCGGGATGCGCTCGGCGGGGATATCGTTGATGGAAAGGATCGTGTCAGCCATGACCGATCAGATCTCCATGATTTCCTTTTCTTTTTTGGCGCCGACTTCGTCAACCTTCGCGGTCCAAGTGGTCGTCAGTTTCTGGGCCTTTTCCTCACCCTTCTTGCGGTCGTCTTCGGTGATTTCCTTTTCCTTTTCGGCATCCTTGAGGTCCTTCACGACATCGCGGCGGACGTTGCGGATGGCGACGCGGGCTTCTTCAAGACGGCCCTTGACCTGCTTGGCGAGTTCCTTGCGGCGTTCCTCGGTGAGCGGAGGCAGCATCAGGCGGATGGTCTTGCCGTCATCGCTCGGGGTCAGACCGAGATCGGAGGCTTGAATGGCTTTCGTCATCGGGCGGACGAGGGTCGGGTCGTAGGGCTTGATCATGATGCTGCGGGCATCCGGGATGGTGATGTTGGCGACCTGGTTGAACGGCGTATCGACACCGAAATATTCCACGGTCAGCTTTTCAACGAGCGCCGGTGTGGCGCGGCCGGTTCGGATCCCTTCCAGTTCTTCTTCGAGAGCCTTGATGGAGCCCTTCATTCTGGATTCACCCTTATTGAGAATGTCGTCTATCATGTAAAACCTCCGAATATAGTTAATTACTTGGTATTATACCCGATAAGCCGTGTTTGTTCACGGTGTGTTTTTCATCTTTTTCCGCTTTGGTTCATGTAGGTCTGCAAGTCGTTGATGAACACGCGCACCGGCTCGTAGCTGCTCCGCGTTTCGGGATCGGCTTCGAGGCTCACGCTCATGCTTCGCAGGGTGTCGAGATCCAGCGGGGACATCATCTCCGAGATGCGCGAATAGGCGCGGCCGATGTCCTTATCCGCGTGGTAGGCCTCCGCGACCAGCACGAGGTAATCCTGCTTGAAATCCTCATGCAGGGAGCTCGGGGTAATGTCGACAAAGGTGATCGGGGCGAAGACGTAGCCGATGAGCAGCCCGATAACGGCGCCCAGAATCAGCCCGGTCAGCAGATACAGCGGGGAGCCCTTTTTGCTCTCTGTCATGTTCGTCATGTTCGTCATATCACTGCGCCTCGAAATAGTCATCCGGGATGCCGCTGCCGAAGCTGTTGTCATCCTCGAAGAAGGAGTCGAAGTTCTCGTTTTCGTTGAACTGCGCCGCGGTGGGCTGCCATTCGCCGTTCGACTGTGCCGGCGGGTTCTCCATCATCTGAACAGGGACGGCCGTGCCGTCATTCTGAACGGGCACCGGGGTCGGGGTCGCTGTCGGAGAGGTGCCGAAGGGGTCGCTGTCCGCGCGGGGCATGCCGGTCTCGAGCGGCATCTCCTCAAAGGCAACGGCCGTGGAGGTCATCTGAATGGAGAACTCCATCGTCGGGTCGTACTGCGGCGTGGCGGTGGAACGCTCACCGGTGATGGCTTCACGCAGGCGGTAAAGCTTCTCGAGGTCGACCTGGGCGTAGCCGAAGCCTTCGGCGTTGCGGATGGCGGTCTCGACGGCTTCTTCCGCGGACTCTTCCATCAGCTTATCCAGCGACAGCATGGCTTGATAGAGCACGTGGTCCTCGTCGTATGTCTCCGCGACCATCAGGACGTAATCGGTCTTGTAATCCTGGCGCAGGTCATGGAAGGAGGCGTCGACGTATTCGGGCGGGTTGACGCGCCAAGCGTAATACAGTCCTCCGCACGCGCCGACAAGGATCATGATGCAAAACCAAATGAAGCGGACAGCTCTGTTATTCATTGATCAAAATTCCGTTGTCCATTATATCATATCTGCACACTTCACAGCATTCGGGGACGGCGCAGGCGCTGAAATACAGTTCTTCAAGCGGGATCCAGGTCGAACGGAAGACTTCGAGCATCTCCGCGCCGTTCCGTTCAAGGATGCGGCGCTGCTGTTCAACGGGGTCGACGGTCAGGAACAGCCGTCGGTCGTAACGCTCCCGCAGCAGCGGGTGGCAGGAATAGGAGCCTTCGATCAGGTTGACGGCCTTCGGCGTGACTTGAATGGGATCGCCGAAGCGCATCCCGTGGCAGTGAAAGGGGCGGTAGGCGAAGGGCATCCCCGTCAGCAGCGGGCGCAGCACTTCTTCGTCGAAGCGTTCGCGGTCAACATTGCCGCCGGGCTCGGCGAGACGTTCCGCCGTGCGCTGTTCGGGACGCAGGAAGAAGTCATCCATGTGAAAGACGTTGACGTCCCGCCCGTTCGCGAAGGCGCGGGCGAAGCTCGTCTTCCCCGACGCGCATCGTCCGTCAACCGCGATCAGCGCCGGCCGTCCCTCCTTCGCGGAGAGCGCCGCCAATTCGTTGTAGATTTCGTTAAGATTCATCATTTTCCCGCCTTCCGAGTCAATTGTACACCATATCCCGGTTTCGTCACGCGTTCGGAGCGCAATCGGTATGTTTGGTTATAATAGTTCTGTTCTGATATACAAAGGAAATATAAGACTTTATGACACAAAAAGACAGTTTTGTTGAAGGCAAGATTTTCCGTCCGCTGTTCCGCTTCATGATTCCGCTTCTGCTCGCGAACTTCCTGCAGGCGCTGTATTCGGCGGGCGATATGTTCATTATCGGCATCTTCGGCACCACGGGGGACGTCTCCGCGGTGTCAACAGGCACGGGCATCGTCGACCTGGTGCGCATGTTCCTCGCCGCCACGACCGTGGGCGTCACCGTTCTGCTCGGGCAGCAGCTCGGTCAGCGCAAGATGGACGGCGCCGGCAAAGTGATCGGCGCGGGCGCCTGGCTCTTCGGGATGGCGGGGCTGTTTTTCACGCTGGTGCTCTTCATCCCCGCGCCGATGTGGGCGAATGTCATGCAGGCGCCGGAGGAGGCGTTCAACAGCACGGTGCTTTACATCCGCATCTGCGCGCTGGGGACGGTCTTCGTGGCGCTGTATAACGTCCTCGGCTCCATCTTCCGCGGGCTGGGCGACTCCACCACGCCGATGATCATCGCCGCGGTCTCGTTCGTCCTGAACTTCTTAGCGGACTGCGTCCTCGTCGGCCACTTCAAGCTCGGCGCCGGCGGCTCCGCGATGACGAACGTCTTCGCCCAGGCCCTGAGCGTGCTGCTCGGCGTGCTGGTGATCAAGAAGAAGGGGCTGCCCTTCCCGTTCCGCCGCGATATGATCCGCTGGAACAAGCCGTGCGCGGCCGCCATTACGAAGGTCGGCATTCCCCTCGGCGGGCAGGACGTTCTGGTCTCGATTTCGTTCCTTGCCATTACCGCCATCATCAACAGCCTCGGCCTGGTCTATTCCGCCGGCGCGGGCGTTGCGGAGAAAGCGGTGGCTTTTATCCTGTTAATCCCGTCGTCGTTCTCTCAGGCGGTGTCAACCTTCGTCGCGCATAACATCGGCGCGCGCAAAGTGGACCGCGCGGTCAAGGGCATGCGTTACGGCATGATCTTCTCGCTCATCTGCGGCCTGATCATCGGCGCCTTCGCGTTCTTCCGCGGCGACCTGCTGGTGAGCGTGTTCGTCAAGGATAAGCCGGATGTCCTCGCCGCCGCGACAGACTACCTGAAGGCCTACGCCTTCGACTGCATCCTGACCGCGATCCTCTTCTGCTTCCACGGCTTCTTCATCGGCGTCGGGCATACGAAATTCGTCGCCATTGAAGGCATCGCCGGCGCGCTTCTCGTGCGCATCCCGGTGTCGTTCCTGATGAGCAAGATCACGCCGGTGTCCCTCTTCTACGTCGCGCTGGCGGTTCCCTGTTCCAGTGTGGTACAGAACCTCGCCTGCGTCATTTATTACAAGCACATCATGAAACACCCGGAAGAGCTCAAACCGATGGGGGAAGAGTACTAAAGACAGTTAGGAGTGAGGAGTTAGGAGTTTAGCGCTCGATACTTGAAGGCAATAGGCAGTAGGCAATAGGCAATAGAAGCGCTCGATAAAGGAAGCATATTTTCCCTTGTCGAGCGCTTTTTCTGCCTTCCCCTCGAGGGGAAGGGGGACCGCTCCGCGGTGGATGAGGTGCAGATAAAATGAATGCCCGACGTTTCAAATCGAGCATTCGAACATACACTTCACTATTGCCTATTGCCTACTGCCTATTGCCTCTTCTTAATAACTCTTCTGCCCCCTCAGCCACTCCAACGTCTCCTCCTCCCCCTCATCCCTGAACATCGTCAGAACCTTGAGGGCGAAGGCTTTCGTCTCGGGGTTGAGTTTGTAGTAAGCCTGATGCTCGTTGAAGTAATTCAGCGGCTGGTTCTGCGTCCAGGATTTGCCCATGTAGGTCTTCCCCGCGGCGAGCCAGTCGCAGAGCATCTCCTTCACGAACTTCATCGGCATTTTGACCAGGTACTCCGACCCGTCATCCCGGAACTCGACCCAGTATTCCCAATGGTGGCGGTTGCGCGACTTGTGATGCAGCCACGCCTCGGAATAGCCGTTGACGCGGCGCTCCTCGCCGATGGGAGATTTGTCTCCCTGGAAGTACTTCACCGACGGGATGAACTCCGTCGGGGAGAACTTGCTGAGGTCGTGCGTCAATCCCTGCCAAGGGATGCCGACGCGCCGGCAGAATTTGAAGACGTAGTGTTTATGCGTGAGGACCACGCGGAGATGGCCGAAGAAATGATTCATAAAGTTAATTATAAGCTTTTGGCATATAATTAAACAAAAAAGGAGGAATTACAAAATGACTGCTGTTGAAAAGACCAAGAAACTGTTGGAAGGCTGGTGCTACCCTCCGCTGCGTGAAGCCGCCGAAGCCTGGCTCGCGAACCCGAACGCGGACACCGCCGCGAAGTATGTTGACATGCTGTGGGAAGGCATTGAGCCCATCGACGACGTCATCGCATTGACCGAGTCCGAGGACGGCATCGCGCACTTCGGTGCCGAGCGCGCCAAGGCGATCAATGAACACTCCAAGGCCGTTAAAGCTGCCGGCGGCAAGTATTGCGACTGCCCCGCCTGCTCCCTGGCGATGGATATCGTGAATCATAAGGAAGAGCTTTACAAGTGACCTCCGGTCACTTGTAAAGAGACCAGAGACCGGGAAGAAGAGACCAGAGACCAGAGACCGGATAACATAGATCGGCACCTCTTGTCAAAGGAAAATCAATTTAAGTAAGGCAAACGCCCGATATTGGAAATTGACTTCCAACATCGGGCGCTTTCTGTGCGGTGCATCATTCCGGGCAACCGCCTCAAGGACGGATGCCGATTAATGTTATCTGGTCTCTGGTCTCTGGTCTCTTGACCTCCGGTCACTGGTCACTGGTTACTGCTCTTCAACAGCTCCTCACTGACATAAAACTCCCTCACATTCTCAGGGTCGTTCGTGAACACGGCGTCCACCCCGATCTCCATCAGTTTGCGAATTTCCTCGAGGTCGTCAACCGTCCAGACGCGGACTTTGCGGCCGCAGAGCTGTTCGCGGCGGACGAGGGTCGCGGAGGCGTCTTTGAGATGCGGGTGAAGGGCGTCCACCGAGACGGAGTGGGTCAGGAAGTTACGTGAGAAGAAGCCGAGGAAGCCGGGCTTCGCCAGCAGGCCGCAGGAGAGGTTCGGGTTGCGGTCCTTGCAGTAGACGAGGTTATTGAAGCGGAACGACGAGAGGATGACGGATTCCGTCAGCTTGTACTTCTCAATCAGGTCGCAGACCTTATTCGAGAGCATGCGGTCGTCGCCCTCTTCGTAATTGCAGAGCTCAACATTGATCAGCAGCTTCCCGCCGAGTTCCGCGAAGACCTCTTCCAGGAGCGGGACGCGCTCGTTCTCGAAGGCGGCGCCGAACTTGATGCCGGCGTCCAGCTTGCGGATCTCAGCCAGCGGCAGGTCGCGGACAATGCCGCTGCCGGTGGTGGTGCGGTCGACCGATTTATCATGCATGACGACGAGATGCCCGTCCGCGGTGAGACGCGCGTCAAGCTCGATGCCGTCCGCGCGGGCTTCAAGCGCCTTGCGGAAGGCGGTCATGGTGTTTTCCGGATATTTGGACGAATAACCTCTGTGGGCGAAAATCTGCATATGGTACCTCTTACTTCTTTTATTATTAAAACACGTTTCCGCGAATCTGTCACGAGGTAGCGCGAAACCCGTTTATTCTCCCCGCGAAGAAACAAAAATGTGCTGTTTTCGTATTGAATCATGTAAGAATATGACAAAAAGGACGCCGTTTCTTACAAAATTCTTAAGTATTTTTTCAATTCTTGTCTTATAATGAGATAAGGAATGTAGTGAAGAGCTGCCGCTCTTTTCAATAAGGAGAAAAACATGGAAGGTTTAAACGAACTCGTCAGCTCCGGGCGAAGCGGTCTTGAGAAACTCATCAAGTCCATCCCCGGCATCAAAGGCTATGAAAACAAAGAAGACCGTCGGGACACCGATAAAATCGTCCGCGAGACCATCGCGCAGCGCTTCAGTGAACAGTGGGACCGCATCTCCGCGATCGAACGCGACCTCGCGAAGGGCGCCGGGATCATCTATCTGAGCGACCTCGAATCCGCCGCGCTGAAGATACGCCAGTTCGCGGACCGCATCCGCACCGCCTCCTACGGCTACGCGGGTCTGTTCGACGCTGTGAAGGTGGATGACACCGCCCTGCAGCAGATCTACGACTACGATCTCTACCTCTTCAACCTGAGCGAGACCGTCGCGAAGTCCATTGACGCGGTCGAGAGCGCTGTCGCGGCCAATGACGGCATTCAGACCGCCATCGCCGACCTGAACAAAATCGCGGGCGAATGCATCATTGCCCTGAACCGCCGTTCCGAAGTTTATGTCGGAACCCAGAACGCCTGATCAAACAATAAGGAGAAATAACAATGGGTCGTATTTTTGATGTTGTTGAATACGCGAGCGAAATGCCCGATGAGATCGTCCACCACTTCCCGGAAACCGGCGTCGCCGACCTCCGCTTCGGCTCTCAGGTGATCGTCCGCGAATCCCAGAACGCGATCTTCTTCCGCGACGGTAAGGCGCTCGATGTTTTGAAGGCGGGCCGCCATACCATTTCCACCGCCAACCTGCCGCTGCTGACCGACCTGCTCGGCAAAGCTTTCAACGGCCGCACCCCGTTCACCGCGGAAGTCTATTACGTCGCCATGCGCGAGTTCGCCGACCGCAAGTGGGGCACCAGCCAGCCGATCATCGTCAAGAACGAAGGCGTCGGCCTCGGCATGACCCTGCTGCAGGGCTTCGGCTCTTACAGCTTCCAGGTTGCCGACCCGCAGCTCTTCGTCACTCAGATCGCCGGCGCGACCTCCAGCTACACCCTGACCTCAATTGAGAACCGCCTGCGCTCCATGCTGCTTTCCAAGCTGCAGGACACCCTCGGCACCACCTCCACCTCCGGGCAGAACATCTTCAACATGATCGCCCTGACCGAAGAGCTCGGCACCGCTGTCAAGGCGAAGGCGCAGGAAGATTTCGCCGCTATCGGCCTGACCCTGAAGTCCTTCTACATCTCCAGCCTGAAGCCGTCCTCCACTTCCGCCGAGGAACTGCGCGCGATGGGCATGCTGGACATGAACACCTACACCCAGCTGCAGGCCGCGGACGCCATGCGCGACGCTGCCAAGAATGAAGGCGGCGGTGCCGGCCTGACCGCCGGGATCGGTGCCGGGATGGGCATCGGCAACTACATGTCCCAGGCTTTCGCCGGTACGCAGACCGTCCAACAGCAGCAGGCCGCGCCCGCCGCTGCCGCCGCTCCGGCCGCCGCGTCTTCCGACGTCATGACCCCGGCTGAAGTCGCTCAGCTGCTGAAGGTCTCGGAAGAGGACATCATCGCCTCCATCAACGCGGGCGACCTGAAAGCCCGCAAGATCGGCTCCGCCTACCGCATCAGTAAATCAGCGGTGGATGAATTCCTGAAGGGCTGAGAAAACTTATGAACACGGCATGCCGTTTGTCCGTTTTGACGGTTCAGACGGCATGCTTTTAATTTTTAACGGAATCACCGACGCCCCGCGCCCGCCGCGGTGCTTCGAGAACAGAGAAACAAATCATGAAGCTTCTGGAATACCAGCTCAAAACGATCTTCAAGCAGTATGAGATCCCGATCCCGGACGGGAAGGTCACCTCAATTGCCCGTGAGGCGAAACGCATCGCCGAGGACATCGGGGAGGCTGTCGTCGTCAAGGCGCAGGTCCTGGCCGAAGGCCGCGGCGCCGCGGGCGGCATCCGTCTGGCCCGAACGCCGCAGGAGACGGAACTCTTCGCCTCGCAGATCCTCGCCTCCACGATCCAAGGCCGGCAGGTGAGCAAGGTGCTCGTGGATGAAGCGGTCATCGTTGACAAGGAATATTACATCTTCATCACCTACAGCCGAGCCCTGCAGAAGCCTGTCATCGCCATGTACAACAACAGCAGCGTCTATATTGAGACCTCCGCGGCGGCTTTGGACGACAACTTGGATTACCTCGCCATTGACCCGCTCATCGGCCTGCAGCAGTACCAAATCCTCGAACTGGCGTCCCGCTTCGATTTCCCTCCGAAATATCAGCGCCGCCTCTTCAACATCGTCAACGCGATGTGGCGGATCTTCTGCGATAAGGACGCGACCCTGGTCGCGATCAACCCGCTCGTGATTACCAACGACGGACGCATGCTCGCGCTGGACGGCAAGATCACCATCGACGACCACGCCTTCTTCCGCCAGCAGCCGGTGTTCGACACCCGCGTGATCGAGACGCTCGCGACGAAAAACGAGTACGAAGCCAACAAATACGGCATGTATTACTTCAAGATGGACGGGAACATCGGCCTGCTTTCCAACGCGACCGGCGTCACCATGTTCACCATCGACTATGTGAAATCCCGCGGCGGACAGCCCGCCGATTATCTGGACCTCGGCGGCAGCGCCCGGCCGGATAACATCGAGATCGCGATGCGCGTGCTCTTTGAAGACCCCGGCATCGACGTCCTCCTCGTCAACATCTTCGGCGGACGCGTTCACTGCGATGAGGCGGCCGAACGGCTGCTGGGATCCCTGAAGGACAACCGCCGGCACATTCCGGTGATTGCCTGCTTCGGCGGGACCGGCGCGGAGAAGGCGGTCGAGATGCTTGCGGAGTCCCCGATCAAAGCCGTGACCGAACTCCCTGCCGCTGTCGATGAAGTCTTTAACCATATCGGAGAACCCTATGAGCATCCTGATCAATAAAAACACCCGCGTCATCGTCCAAGGCATCACGGGCCGTGAAGCCGCGGTCTATTCGCTGGACATGCTCAATTACGGCACGCAGATCGTCGCCGGGGTCTCCCCGAGCCAGGGCGGCATCTGGGTGCTCGACGAAAAGGTCCCGGTGTTTGACAGCATGCGGACCGCGGTCGAGGCCACCGAAGCCAATACCTCCATCATGTTCGTACCGGCGCACCGCGCGGCCGACGCCCTTTTCGAAGCGGCTGACTCCGGCGTGGAAACGGTCGTCTGCATGACGGAAGGCCTTCCCGTGCAGGATGTGTCCAAAGTCTGCGAATACTACCGGACGCGGAACATCCGCCTGGTCGGCCCGAACACGCCGGGGATTATCATCCCCGGAGAGCAGAAGCTCGGTGTATATCCGTCCGACTGCGTGATCCCCGGGAACGTCGGCATCATCACCCGTTCCTCGACGCTGAGTTACATGATTATGGCCGAGATGAAAGCCCACGGCATCGGCGTCAGCACCTGCGTAGGGATCGGCGGCGACGTGATCTGCGGGACGACCTTCGTGGACGCGCTGGAGCTCTTCGAGAACGATCCGCATACCGAGCGGGTGCTCCTCATCGGTGAGCCCGGCGGGATGGAAGAATGCCGCGCCGCGAAGTACGCCGCCTACCACATGTCCAAACCGGTGGTCGGCTTCATAACGGGGCTGAACATCCCCGAAGGCAAACGCCTGACCCACACCGGCGCCTACGTTGACGGCGGCGTGGGCACCACCCGCGAGAAGCTCGAAGCCTTCCGCAGCGCCGGCATTCCCGTGACGACGAATATATTCGAAGTCGTGGAGATGCTGGGGTGAGGCAATAGGCAGTAGTCAATAGTCAATAGATGCGCCCGATAATTGAAATTACGCTTCAATTATCGGGCGCTTTTTTTGTTGGAATTATTTGACGCTCCGCGAAGGGGAGCGGGTCTTCAGGTCACCTCATCCACCACTAACGTGGTCCCCCTTCCCCTCGAGGGAAAGGCATTAACGCCCGCTAATTTGAGCGAGACTGCGAATGGCGGGCGCGGTTTTTAAAGAGACCGGAGACCAGAGACCAGATAACGTTAATCAAAGCAATCGACAATCGGAGACAAGCCT
>CAVIKW010000045.1:0-15174 GCA_963643375.1 Flexilinea sp.
CTGACGCCGATCATTTTCTCACGCATTCGCGTGAGAAAATGAGAGACCGGAGACCAGAGACCGGAACGCCCGATAATTGAAAACACATTCAATTATCGGGCACCAACTCCTAACTCCTCACTCCTAACTCCTCACTGTCTTTTCAGAGCCTCCAGAACCGATACTCATCCGACTTGTATTCATCCCGGTCGAGGATGGATTTGATGTCGATGATGACTTTCTGTTCGCCGGGGGCGGTGCGGAAGAGGGCGTCGAGCTGGGACTTGGTGATGGACTTGAACTCGTTGTGCGCCACAGCGAAGACAACGCAGTCGAGGTCACGCAATTCATGCCAGTCGCAGAGATTCACTTTGTACTCGCGCATGGCTTCCGCCGGGTCGGCGTGGGGATCGGAGACGTAGGGCGTGATGCCGAACTCGTTCAGGCGCAGGATGATGTCGTTGACCTTGGAGTTGCGGAGGTCCGGGCAGTTCTCTTTGAAGGTAATGCCGAGGATGAGGACTTTCGCCTGCTTGACGACTTTGTCGGCGAGGACGAGTTCCTTGATAATGGCGTCGCCGATGTGGGCGGCCATGTCGTCATTGATCTTGCGGCCGGCGAGGATGATCTGCGAATGGTAGCCGAGCTTCTCGGCCTCATACACAAAGTAATACGGATCCACGCCGATGCAGTGCCCGCCGACGAGGCCGGGATAGAAGCCGAGGGCGTTCCACTTGGTGTTCATGGCGTCAATGACTTCCTTGGTGTCGATATCCATACGGTGGAAGACCATCGCGAGCTCGTTCATGAAGGCGATGTTGATGTCGCGCTGGCTGTTCTCAACCACTTTCGCGGCCTCGGCGACTTTGATGGATGACGCGCGGTGAACGCCCGCCGCGATGACGAGTTCATAGACTTTGGCGATCTCTTCCAGCGCTTCGGGACAGCAGCCGGAGACGATCTTGCGGATGTTCTCGAGGCGGTGCTTCTTATCGCCCGGGTTGATGCGCTCCGGGGAGTAGCCGATCCAGAAGTCCACGCCGCACTTCAGGCCGGATTCGCGTTCGAGGATCGGCAGGCAGATGTCTTCCGTCACGCCGGGGTAGACGGTGGATTCATACACCACGATGGAGCCCTTCGTCAGGTTGCGGCCGACAGTCACGGACGCGCCTTCCACGGGGGAGAGGTCCGGGGTCTTGTCAATATTGATCGGGGTCGGGACGGCGACGATGATGAAGGAGGCTTCCTTCAATCGGGTCTCGTCGGAGGTGAAGTCAACATTCGACGCCTTGATGGCATCATCGCCGACTTCGCAGGTGGGGTCGATGCCGGACTTGTAGCGGGCGATCTTCTCTTTGTTCAGGTCGAAGCCGATGACCGGGACTTTCTTCGCGAACGCCACGGCGATGGGCATACCGACGTAGCCGAGGCCGACCAGGGCGAGTTTGCTTTTCCCTTGGATCAGATTTTCATAGATATTCATAAGTCACCTCTTATTTCAGCAAGAAAGCTTCCGCTTCACAATGTCAAGAACTTCCGCGTGGATCACGCCGGGGTCTCGGTCCGCGTCAAGCACGGTCCATCGTTCGGGATCGGCTGCCGCTAATTCCAGAAAACCGCCGCGGACGCGTTCGTGGAACTGCAGGGCGTAGTCGTCCATGCGGTTCCATTCGTCATGGTTCGCCTGACGGCGCTTCAAGCCCGCCTCGGCGGAGATATCGAAGAGCAGCGTCAGGTCGGGTTTCAATCCCCCCGTCGCGAAGTTCAGCAGCCGGCGCAAGGCGTCTTTGTCCAGGCCGTGGCCGTATCCCTGATACGCCATGGTCGAGTCCGCGTAACGGTCGCAGAGGATGATCTTCCCCGCGGCCAGGGCGGGGCGGATCAGCTCTTCCACGAGCTGGGCGCGGGACGCGTTGAAGAGCAGGAGCTCCGTCCGCGGGTCCATGGCTTTGTTTTTCATGTTCATAATGACCGCGCGGATCTGGTCGCCGATCTCGGTGCCGCCCGGTTCGCGGGTGGTGATGACCTCAATCCCTTCTTCGCGCAGGGCGGACGCCAGCATTCGGAGCTGTGTGCTCTTGCCGCTCCCGTCCGGTCCTTCAAAAGTGATAAACATCCGGCGCCTCCCGGTTCAGATATTGCGGTAAATGCGCAGCCGGCGCCGCGGCTCTTTGCCGAAGGGCTGGCAGATCAAATGCGCCTGCTCGATCATTTCCTGCTGGATGCGGCGGATGGAGCGGTCGGCGGGGGAGAGATCGACCCAGCTGGCCTCGCCCGTCAGTACCTGGCGGATGGCGTTCACCGTCTCCTCTTCCACGTCTTCCCAGTTCACCGCCTGTTCCTGCACTTCGATTTTCAACAGGTTCGCGAGGGTGTACTCAATCTGCGCCGTGGTGTTGGAACGCAGGACGTAGATCGGGATGCCTTTCTCCTCCGCTTCCACGACAACGGATTGGCGGTCGCGGTAGTAGGGACGGAGCGTCATCAAGAGGTCCGCCTCCTCAAGGTTGTTCACCACCGTGAGGGGGACATTCAGCCGCTGCGCCGCTTCATTCAGGCGGTTGCGGGCGACGCCGTGCGAATAAACATGGACGGTGTCGCGCTTGAAATTCGGATCCTTCATCAGGTCCGCCGCGCCGCCGCGTTTGATTTCGCTGAGGACGTTGCGGCTCTTGCCGCTGATCTCAACGATGTTCGCCTGTTCGCGGGTGAGCATCTTGCCCTTCTTTCCCTTGGAATCGGAGCCGTTATTCCCATTGGAACCGAAGCCGGCACCCTCAAGGACCGGGGCGGGGGCTTTTTCACGGACGATCGCGCCCTTGGCGCTCTTCGTGCGGAGTTCGGGCTGCAGCTCAATACCGCGGACGAGGGCGTCAACGGCTTCCGCGACGTCCTGATAGGCGATGACTTGATTGCGCTGCTTGATCTCAATCAAGACGTCAAACGTCGGTGGGGAGCGGCGTTCGAGGACGACTTTCTGCGTTCCCCGGCGTTTGGCTTCCTCATCCGAGAGCGTGACGGATTCGATCCCGCCGATCAGGTCGGAGAGGGTCGGGTTCATGAGCAGGTTGCCGATGGTCTGGCCGTGGGCGGTACCGATCAGCTGCACGCCGCGTTCGGCAATCGTCCGCGCGGCCTGGGCTTCCAGTTCGCGGCCGATCTCATCAATGATGATGACCTCCGGGTTATGGTTCTCGACCGCCTCGATCATCACCTCATGCTGCAGCGCCGGCTGAGCGACCTGTAAGCGGCGCGCCCGTCCCACAGCGGGATGCGGCACGTCGCCGTCGCCCCCGATTTCGTTCGAAGTGTCGACGATGACCACGCGCTTCTTTTCGGAGAGGACGCGGGCGGCTTCGCGGAGCATGGTCGTCTTGCCGATGCCCGGCTTGCCGAGGATGAGAATGCTTTTTCCGCTCTCAATGAAATCCGCGATGATATCCAGCGTCCCGAAGACCGCGCGGCCGACACGGCAGGTCAGGCCGATGACGCGTCCCTTGCGGTTGCGGATGGCGGAAATTCGATGGAGCGTGCGTTCCATGCCGGCGCGGTTATCCAGGTCGAAGCTGCCGATCTTCTCCACGACGGCGTCAATATCTTCATAAGTGACCTCGCCCTCGAGCAAGGGGAGCTCACCGTTGGTATAGCGGGCGAACGGCGTCCGCCCGACATCCATCACGACCTCAAGCAGCTTGTCGAGCTCCCCGACCGCGTTCAATGCGTCCGCGACGCGCCGGGGGAAGATATCGATCAAGGCCTGAATATCATCCGTATTGTATAAATATTGATCCATAAGCAGCGCTGATTAGAGCTCCTCGTTTTTGCGTTTCAGAACACCGAAGACGATCACCACGACCAGACCCGCGAAGATCAGGCCGAGGCCCGCGATCATCAGCAGCGGAGAACGGCCGCCGGCGTTCGCGTCGGTGTCCACATCTTCAATCGCGCCGGATTTCTGGGCGCCGAAATTGACCTGCGTGTTGTCGCCCGGCTTGACGGTGAGCGAATAGTTCATATTCGTCGTCGGGTTGTAATCCGTCGGAGGGGCGACGGAGATATTGTATTCGCCTTCCGGGACTTCATTGAAGCACAGCAGATTATTGCCCGTGGTCAGGCCGGTGAAGCTGTCGGAGCCGGTGCGTTTGGTGATGCTGACGGCGCCGCCCACGAGGCCGTATTCGGTCTCGGCCACAATGCCGTCGCCGTTGGTATCTTCATACAGATACACGCAGACCTGTCCGTAGCCGTTGTAAGGCGTCGGGGTCGGGGTGATGGGCGTCGGGGTCGGCGAAGGGCCGGGCGTCGGGGTCGGGGTTTCGTAACGGCCGAGCAGCAGACGGGTGCCGGCGACCAGGTTGCAATCCTCGTCGAGGTTGTTGAGCTCGCGCAGGGTGGCGATATCAATGCCCATCGTCAGCGAGATGCTGAGGCAGGAGTCATTGTCTTTGATGATGTAAAAGATGTTGCCGTCAAAGTCCGGTGTCGGGGTCAGGATCGCCTGACCGGAGACCGCGCCGCACACACAGCACAGAATGATCCCCGTCAAGACGAGCAGCATGGTTTTCAGTGTTCCGCGATTTGTCATAATTTATCCTTCCGTCACCGTTGCCGGTATGATTTTTTGAATTGTTCGGCTTCCTTCAACATTGCCGTGACCGCCTGTTCATTCTCCTCGCTGTCGGAGCCGAGCAGGGCCGCCATCTCTCGCAGGCTCTCGTCTTCCGTCAACGGGGTGACGACGGTCTGCGTGCGTCCGTCCTCGATCTGCTTGCGGACGTGGAAATGGGCGTCGCGCAGGGCGGCAAGCTGCGGCAGATGGGTGATGCAGATGACTTGATGATACTGCCCGAGCTCCCAGAGCTTCTCGCCCACCAAAGCGCCGACGCGGCCGCCGATGCCTTGGTCGATCTCGTCGAATACCATCGTCGGGATGGTGTCCGCCTTCGCCAAGGTGTTCTTCAGCGCCAGCATGACGCGCGAAGTTTCACCGCCGGAGGCGACTTTCGCGAGCGGCTTCAGGCCTTCGCCCGGGTTCGGGGAGATCAGGAACTCCACCCGGTCGTATCCGTTATCGCCGAACGCCCAGGTCCCGCCGTTCCTGTCCGCGAGCCCGTCTTCCGCGGGGACGCGGTCCATCGTGACTTCGAACTTCGCCGAGGGCATGCGCAGGTCGTCGAGCTCTTTCTCCACGCCTTGGGAGATGAGCTTCGCGGCCGCGGTACGCTTGGCGGAGAGCTCCGCGGCGAGATCCGCGAGGGTATCCAACAGGGATTGGCGCTCCGTCTCGAGTTCCGCGGTGCGGGCGTCGGCGTTGGTGATCAAGCCGAGCTTCTTCCGCGCGTTCTCCGCGAATTCCAGCACCGCCTCAACCGTGCCGCCGTACTTGCGCTTGAGCGAGAAATACAGCTGCATGCGCTCCTCGATCTGGTTGACCTTGCGCGGGCTGTACCCAAGCGAAGCTTTGTATTTCTGCAGCGCGTCGAGGACGTCATTCAATTGGTCCGCGGCGGTGACGACCGCTTCGCACAGGGGCTGGAGGGTCTCGTCGTACCCCGCCATGGAGTCCAAGGCGTCTTCCAGAACGGAGAGCTGGTCGATGATGCCGGGGCGTTCCTCGGAACGGCCGTTCAAAGCCTGCAGGCCCTGATGGGCGGACTTGATGATCTTCTCGGCGTTGGCGAAGCGTTCGCGGTCTTTCTGCAGCTTCTCCTCCTCATCGGCGGAGAGCTCCGCGGAGGCGATCTCATTCAACTGATAGTTGAGGATGTCCTGCTGACGCAGGGCCTCTTCCTCGCCGCTGCGCAGCTCGCGCAGCTCTTTGCTCACGGCGAGGTACTTCTTGTACACGCCGCGGTATTCTTTCAGCAAATCCCCGTTGCCCGCGAACTGATCCACCAAGCGGATGTGGCTCGCCGGTTTGAGCAGGGAAAGGTGTTCGGACTGGCCGTGGATGTCCACGAGCAGGGCGCCGAGCTCCTGCACCACCGCGATGCTGACGGCGCTGCCGTTCACGCGGGCGGTGCTTCTGCCTCCGTCGCGGATCTCACGGGCGAGGATCAATTCGTCATCATCGTCTTCGGGCATCAGGTCTTCGCGCTCAAGGATCTCCGTGATCTCGTCCCGGCGGCTGCCGTAATCGAAGACGGCCTCGATGGATGCCTTCTTCGCCCCTTCACGGATGAAGGAAGTGTCCGCCTTTTCCCCGAGGACAACGGAGAGGGCATCCAGAATGATGGACTTGCCCGCGCCGGTCTCGCCGGTGAAGACATTGAACCCGCCGCTGAACTCCAAGTCCAGGGCTTCGATGAGGACGAAATTGCGGATGTGGATTTCTTTCAGCATTCGTTATTTACCACTTGATCACCAAGTCATTCATCCCGGTCCAAACCGCTCCGCAGAGGACCGCTAAGAACACGAAATCGGAGAGCCCCATTTGACTCCCATAGATCGGCAGGCGGCTCACGACCGCGCCGATGAACGTGCATACGCAGACGACGATATTCAATAATTTCGAACGGTGCCGCTGCGCTGCTTTGCGGACGGCTGCCGTGATCACGGAGCCGAGCGCGAGGCCGACGAGTACCGCGCGGAGGAGACCTCCGAGCGGGATGTACGGCTCAAATAACGAGCCAACGGCCCCGATGACGAGGGCAATCAGCCCGCCGATTATGAGATCCGCATCCGTGGCGGTTTCGAACTTCTTCTGCTGTTCGGCGATGCATTCCTTACAGCGGTAGCCGACCGGCGTCTGCACGGCGCAGTCTTGGCAGATCGGACGGCCGCATTTGTTGCAGCGCAGCAGCGTTTCGCGGTCGGGATGCTTATAGCAGTGCAATGTCTCATCGGATTTTTCGGACATGATCAATATTCCTTTCCGATGGAGGGATTCCGCTGCATGAGGGACGTGACCTTGCGGTAGAACGCTCCCTTATCGCCGAAGCGCACAAACCAGGCGTTTTCGACGGAGGAATACGCGATGACCTGCTCGCCCTTCTCGACGCGGAAGCCTTCCTGGCCGTCCGGGGAGCACAGCGTCTCCACATTCCCGCCGACGGTGAAGTGCACAACGTCCGTCTCCGGCAGGATCAGGCAGCGGTCTACGCAATGGACCGGCGCGATGGGCGTCAGCAGCATTTCCCGCATATCCGGGCGCAGAATCGCGCCGCCGACCGAGGTCGTGTACGCGGTGGAGCCGGTCGCGGTGGAGAGGATCAATCCGTCCGCCACGTATTCCGCCAGCTCGATGCTGTTGATCTTCACGGTCAGGTGCACCGGGCGCATGGAAAGTCCGCGGGCAAGGACCATATCGTTCAGGACCTCAGCCGAATGCAGGACTTCGCCGTCCCGGCTGCGGTGCTCCGCGTGCATCATCATGCGGCGGTCGAGTTCGTATTTGCCGTTCAGCAGGCAGTCAAGCTTCTCCCGCCATTCCGTTTGGTCCGTATCAACCAGGAAGCCGAAGTGGCCCATGTTGATGCCCATGACCGGCGTATCGTGCGCGGCGCCGAGTTTCCCCGCGCGCAGCATCGTCCCATCGCCTCCGAGCGCGATCATCATGTTGAACTCGCCGTCGGTGATCCGCTGCCGGGCGTCATAGTCATCCAATGAAAACGCCTCGACGAAGTCCACGCTGCGCTTTTTCAGCTCGGCGATGATCTCCTCAGCCAAAGGCACGGCCTCCCGCACCCCCGGGTTCCACACGACAGCAATACGGCTCGGAATCAGGTTTAGTTTATCCATAGGTATCATTATAACAGGAATGAAGAAAAGAGTGGAGAGTGGAGAGTGAAGAGTGGAGTTAAAGAGACCAGAGACCGGAGACCGGATAACATAATTGGAGCAAGACTTCAAATAGCGGGTGCTCCGGAAAAGAGACCAGAGACCGGATAACGAAATTGGGGCGGGACTTCATATGCCCGGCGCTGCTTCAAATTATTGGCATTCCCTGTTGTAATTTGCGCCGATTAACGTTATCCGGTCTCCGGTCTCCGGTCTCTTTAAAAAACTCGCCCGACATTGTAAGTCAAGCCTTAATTTGAAGTGCGCATTGTCCTTCCCCTCGAGGGGAAGGAGGACCCGCTCCGCGGGGGATGAGGTGACCAGCAGACCCGCTCCCCTTCGCGAAGCGTGAAATTCAAATCGAAGAGTGCAGCGTGGGCACCACGCTGTACTCTTTCGATAACTCCTCACTCCTCACTCCTCACTCCTCACTACTAACTCCTAACTACTATCCAAGGTGAAAAAATTCCCTCCCCCATGAATTTCTTCAACATGGTAGAATTATCTTGTATGGAAATCGAAACCGCCCGCGCTAATTATCAGATGAAGATCGAGTCTTTCAACCAGGCTTGTCTTGATCTGTTTAAAGACCTCTCCCTCAAGTCGCTGATGCATCGAATCGTGTACATCGCGGCGGTGTGGACGAACAGCTCATACTCCGTCTGCGGGTTGAGCTCGTCCCGGCGCGGGTATTTCTCGGAATATCAGACCTACGGCTTCTCCCCTACCGAAATCCGGCTCTTCGGCACGAATGAGGCGGATTCCATCCTCGCCATCCCTTCGGATGAGTCGATCCGCGCGGAGGGACGGGAGGCATGCCGGCGCTACCGTGTGTTCAACATGGGCGGCGGCTTTCACGGAGCGCCGATCATCGAGTCGCTGATGTACATCCCGATCTTCTTCGAACAGAGCCAAATCGGCGCGATCACGCTCCTCAACAAAGTCGGCGCGCCCGCTTACACCGCGCAGGACCAGGAGTTGATTGAGAACCTCGCCGCCTACGCGGGGATTGCCATCAATAACGACATCCTCTACAATCAGTCCGCGGTCCGCGAGAAGATGCTCTCGAAGCGCAACGAGGATCTCGCCCTGCTGAACGAACTCGGCCGCATTTACGCCAATAACGACGGCGACGTCAAACACGTCATGGGCGATATGATGTCGCTCATCATCGGCTGCCTGGGCCTGGAGACGGGGGAGTTATTCCTCAACACCGAGGAAAAGCCGGATGAATTCTCGCTCGTCTACCAAACCGGTTACGAGGAAGAAGGCTCCATGCTGGGGCTGGAAACCGTCGAACGCGGCGAAGGCCTGCTCGGTGAATGCGCGGCCGAAAACAAAATCTACCGCCTGGATGATGAACAACTCGACATCATCAACGAACGCGGCCTGCTGCGGACGAATTTGAATTACATAATCATCCTCCCCCTGCCCGCCGCGGAGGGCGCCATCGGCGCCGTCGTTCTCGGCGGACGCTTCCCTAAAGGTGAGGAAGAGCCGGACGAGACCCTGCTCTCCTCCATCGCGGGCTGGATTGCCCCGCTGGTGCAGAACATCCGTATGGCGCGGCAGAAGCAGAAGGTCGCCATCCTTGAGGAACGCGAACGCATCGGCATGGACCTGCACGACGGCGTGATTCAATCCATCTACGGCGTCGGCTTGATGCTTGAACACGCCCGCCTGACCGCGGAGCAGAACCCCGAAAAGACCGCGGAGAGCATTCACGCCGCCACGGAGGCGTTGAACGCCACCATCCGCGACATCCGTTCGTACATTATGAACCTCAAGCCGGACAAGCTGACGCACGAGAACATCGTCCAGAGCATGCAGCGCCTGACGAATGACTTCCACGCCAACACCTTCGTCCCCGCGAAGTTCACCGCCAAGGTCGAGCACGTCGAGGCCTTGGGCAACGACGAGACGAATGTCTTTTACATGATCTGCAAAGAGGCGCTCTCGAACATCGCCAAGCATGCCCACGCGAAGAGCGTGAACGTCAACTTCTCCGAGATGAAGGACCGCTTCGTCCTCATCGTGCAGGATGACGGTGAAGGCTTTGACACCAACAAAAAACGCAAGAACACCAGCCACGGCGTGTCCAACATGTACACCCGCACCCGGAGCCTCGGCGGTGATATGGACATCACCTCCGCGGTCGGGCACGGGACGACGGTCATTGCCTGGCTGCCCATCAACTAACCCGAAGGAATTTAATCAGCTGTGGAAGATATCAGAAACGGACAGGAACATTCCAGCAAAGCCGCCGAGCGCGGCGAACCTTCCTACGTGTGGCGCGCGGGACAGCAGCGCCGCATGGACTTGATCAAAAAATACGCCGGCGAGCGCATCAACGGCCGCATCCTTGAAGACGGCTGCGGCGTCGGCTCTTACCTTTCCCGCTTTATGCTCACCGCCGAACACGCGGTCGGCATCGAGATTGAGTACGAACGCGGGCACGCCGCCAAACAGATCTGCGGGCAGGCGAATACGGACGTCGTGACTTCGTGCGGCGAATATCTGCCGTTCAAAGACGGGTACTTCGACCTCATCCTCAGCCACGAGGTCATTGAACACGTCAACGACGATCTGCTCACCGTCCACGAGATGATCCGCGTCCTGAAGCCGGGCGGCCGCATCGTGCTCTTCTGCCCGAACCGCGGCTATCCATTCGAGACGCACGGCATCTATTGGAAGGGCGAATATCACTTCGGCAATAAGCTCTTCGTCAACTACCTGCCCCGTTCGCTGCGGGATAAGCTCGCGCCCCACGTCAATATTTACACCAAAGGCGATCTTGAGAAGCTTTTCGCCGGCCAGCCGGTCAAATTCATCGAGCGGACGGTCATCTTCGGCGCGTACGACAATTTGATTCAGCGTTTCGGCATTCTCGGCAAGGGACTCCGCGCCGTACTGCAGGGACTTGAGAAGACGCCGCTGCGCGTCCTCGGACTTTCACACCTTTGGGTCATTGAAAAAACAGCATAGGAAACAGCACTTATGAAATATCACATTTGGACAGAAGGCTGCCAGATGAACGTGGCGGACTCCCAGCGTCTTGCCTCCGCATTGGAAAGCCTCGGCTATGAAGAATCCGACGTCCCCGATAACGCGGATGTCGTCGTATTGAACACCTGCATGGTGCGCCAGTCCGCTGAAGACCGCGCGCTCGGGCGGCTCGGCTCCCTCAAGCCGATGAAGATGAAGAACCCGGATATGATCATCGGCCTCATGGGCTGCATGGTCGGCAACGGGGACACGAGCAAGCTCCGCAAGAAGCTGAAGATGGTGGACGTCTTCGCCCCGCCTTCCAACCCGAAGCCCATCGTGGACTACGTCATCAGCCGCAATATCGCGAACGAAGAACGCGAACATTCGGAAGCCGCCTTCGCCTGGAAGCCGGGCGAAATCCTGCTGCCGAAGAACCAGCGTCAGACCGCGGTCTCGGCCTACGTGCCGATCGTCTACGGCTGCGCCCATGCCTGCTCTTACTGCATCATCCCCTACAAGCGCGGCGCGGAACGTTCCCGCGACCCGCAGGAGATCATGGATCACATCCGCTCACTTGCCGATCAGGGCGTGAAGGAAGTCACCCTCCTCGGTCAGATCGTGGACCGCTACGCCCACGACAACCCGGATTATCCCTCCCTGCCGCAGCTTCTGCGCATGGCGAACGAAGTCCCCGGCATCGAGCGCATCCGCTTCCTGACCTCGCACCCGAATTGGATGACCGACGAGCTCCTCGAAACCGTCCGCGACCTGCCGAAGGTCATGAACCACATCGAGGTCCCGGCGCAGTCCGGTAATGACAAGGTGCTGGAAACCATGCGCCGCGGCTATACCGACGCGCAGTACCGCGACATCATCGCCCGCATCCGCGATATCATCCCGAACGTCTCCATCGGCACGGATATCATCGTCGGCTTCTGCGGCGAGACGGAGGAGGAATTCGAGGATACGGTCAAGCAGCTCTCCGACCTGAAGCTCAACGTCGTCCACCTTGCCCGCTACTCACCGCGCAAGGGCACGCTCTCCGAACGCACCATGCCGGATGACGTCTCCGAAGAGGAGAAGTGGCGCCGCTTCCGCGTGATCGAGAAGCTGCAGGAAGGCATCGCGGAAGAACTTCACGCCAAGCTGCTCGGTCAGACGGTCAAGGTGCTCTTCGATGAGAAGAAGCAGGGCCGTTGGATCGGCCGCACGGAAAACATGGACCTCGTCTTCGTTGATTCCGACCGCGACCTGCTCGGGCAGATCGTCCCGGTCAAAATCACCTGGACCGGTCCCTGGACCCTGATCGGGGAAGTCTGATTTCATGGACGTAAAATCCCTCGCGATGCTTGAGTATCCTCAAGTCATCGACAAACTTGCCTCCTATGCCGACTTCAGCCTGTCCGAGAAACTCGCGCGGGATCTGAAGCCGTACACCGACCCCGCCCTCATCCGTTACAAGCTCGAAACCGTGACGGAAGCCCGGCTGCTGCTCAGCGTCAATGACTCCATCCGCCTCGGCGGCTGCTTTGACGCGGGCCCGCTGCTGGCGGTTGCCTGCAAGTCCGGCACCCTCGACGGCGAAGTCATTCACCGATTGGCGTACATGCTCTCCATCGCGCGGGACCTCGGCCGTTCGCTGAAGTTCCACGCCGCGGAATACCCGAAGCTCGCCGCCATGGCGGACGGGCTCACCCCGCCGAAGGGCTTGATCGAGACGATCTCCCGCACGGTCACGGATAAGGGCGAGGTCCTCGACTCGGCTTCGGAGAAGCTTGCCGAGGTCCGCAGAGAGGTTCGCAATGCCTACAGCCGCCTCATGGGACGCCTGGATAAGATCCTGCGCGACCCGCGTTATCAGCCGATGATTCAGGAACCGATCATCACCCAGCGCTCCGGCCGCTACGTCATCCCGCTCAAAGTGGAGTACAAGACGCAGTTCAAATCCATCGTGCACGACCAGTCGTCGTCGGGGTCCACGCTTTTCGTGGAGCCGCTCACCGTTGTGGACGCGAACAACAGCTATCAGGAACTGCAGCTCGCCGAGCGCGATGAAGTTCACCGCGTCCTCTCCCTGCTGACCGCGGAGATTGCCGAGCACGCTTCCGAGATTCGCACGGTCAATCAGACTTTGGCGGAAATCGACTTCGCCCTGATGTGCGCGAAGTACGCCGAATACCTCAAAGCCAATGAGCCGATCCTTGCCGAGAAGCGGCATAAGACCGGCAACCCCGTCATCAAGCTTTACGGCGCGCGGCATCCGCTGCTGCCGGTTGAGAAGGCGGTTCCGATTGATGTGGTGCTTGACGAGAATCAATTCGTGGTCGTCATTACCGGCCCGAACACCGGCGGCAAGACCGTCTCCCTGAAGACGATCGGGCTGATGGTTCTCATGACCCAATCCGGCCTCCACATCCCCGCCGAATCCGGTTCCGAGCTCTCCTGCTTTCAGAATGTTTTCGCCGACATCGGCGACGAGCAGTCCATTGAGCAGTCGCTCTCGACCTTCTCCGGCCACATGACGAATCAAATCCGCGTGCTGAACCGCGTCAACGGACGGACGCTCGTCCTTCTCGATGAACTCGGCTCCGGCACCGATCCGCAGGAAGGCTCCGCCCTGGCCCGCGCCATCCTGCAATACATCGTCGACCACCGCGTCCCCTGCTTCGCGGCGACCCATTTTTCCGAGCTGAAGATGTTCGCCCAGTCCGTTCCCGGCGTGACGAACGCCTCCATGGAGTTCGATTTGAAGACCCTGCGCCCGACCTACCACCTGACCATTGGGCTGCCCGGCCGTTCGAACGCGCTGCTGATCGCCAAAAAATTGGGGCTGTCGGAAGAGATCCTCGCCAACGCGCAGAAGACCATCAACCCGACCGATATGAACGTCGACAACCTCCTGGATGACATCCGCCGGCAGTACGACGCCGCCAAGAAGGCGCGCTCCCATGCCGACAGAATGCGATCCCTCGCGGAGAATGACCGCCGTGAATTGCAGAAGCGCCTCGAGCAGATTGAGGACGAACGCGAACGCGTCCTCCGGGAATCGCAATCCGCGCTCGAGGATGAAGTCCGCGAGCTGCGGGAGGAGCTTGCCCGCATCAAGCGCGCCGCCGCCCGCACCGGCGCCCCGGTTGAGGAAATGAAGCAGCTGGAGCAGGACCTCCGCGCCGCGGATAAGCTGGTGAAGGACACCGGCGAGAAAACCTTAAAGAAAACCAAGTCCGTCATTCAGGACGACCGCCCGCTCAAAGCCGGCGACAAAGTCCGCGTCCGCTCCCTCGGCACGGAATCCCTCGCCGTCATTTCCAACATTGACGGGGACGAGGCCGAGATTCAGCTCGGCAGCCTGCGCATGCGCGTACCGCTGCGTCAGCTGGCCCGCAAGAACGACACCGACGAGGCCGTTGAGGAGCCCGAACCCGAACGCAAAGCGGCGAAGAGCTCCGTGGAAGTCTTCCATCCCTCGCCGGGGGTTGAGATTGACCTGCGCGGCCTGGACAGCCTGGACATGACCGATCGGCTTGAGAAATACCTGGATGAGGCGTCCCTGGCGGGGCTGCCTTACGTGCGTGTGATTCACGGCAAGGGGACGGGCGTGCTGCGCCGCGTGGCGCGGAAAGTTCTGCTCGCCAACGCCAACGTGAAATTCATCGAGTCCGGCAAGGACTCCGAGGGCGGCGACGGCGTCACCGTTGCCCATCTGAAGAGCTGACCCGTGAGACGGCTGTCCCTTTTATTGGGTTTTCTCCTCGCCGCGCTGGCCCTTGCCGGCTGCGTGGAAATTCATGTCACCTCGCTCGTCACCCCGACCGTCAAGACCCCGACGCCATCCTCCACCCCGACCGAGACCCCGGTCCCGACCGACACCGTGATGTGGTTCCCGGCAACCGCCACCCCGCGTCCGTTGAACACCCCGACCCCCTTCCCGACGGTGAACGAGCTTCCCGAGCTGGGGGAGGTCTTGCTGACGGACGACTTCTCCGATTCGAGCACCTGGCAGACCTACCGTTCGCCCTCCGGCAACGCGGTCATCTCCAACAACGAGCTGACGCTTGCCGTTCAGAACAGCGAAGGCTTGCTCTCCACGTACGCCTCCCTGCCGCAGTACGGCGATTACTTCCTGAGCGTGAACGTCAACCTCTCCATCTGTTCCTATTATGAAGATTGGTACGCCATCGCCTTCCGCGTGCAGGACTCCGCGAACACCTACCGCTGGATGTTCAACTGCCTCGGCCAAACCCGCCTGGACCGAATCTACAAAGGCCGGACGTACATCGTCGAGGACTGGTCAACCAACGGCGTGATCCGCAACTACGCCCCGCAAAAATTCCGCGCCGCCATCTCCGCGGAAGGATCGACGCTGAAATTCTACGCCAACGATACGCTGCTGCTGACGGTCGAGGATACCGTCTTCACGACCGGGGG
>CAVIKW010000046.1:0-7094 GCA_963643375.1 Flexilinea sp.
GCCGCCGCCGGGCATGCCGCCGCCGGGGAAGCCGAAGCCGAAGGCTTCGTCGTCATCGTCATCCACGTCAAGCTGAATCTCGTCGCCGCCGTTGATCTCATCGGAGATGATCTGGACGTTGGTACCGGAGATCATGCCGACTTCAACTTCGGTCTTGACCATTTCGGAGGATTCTGGGTCGCGCTTGTAGACGTAATATTTGCCGTCATCAACCTCAACAGCGGTCTGCGGGACGTACTTCGCGTCGGCGACGCTGTCAATTTCCATCGTCAGGTCGGCGGTCATACCGGCCTTGATGTCTTCGTCGGCGTCGGTCATGGCAACCGTCGCCTCAAAGCTGATGTTGAACCCGGACTGGGTGCCGACATCGGAGACGTTATAGATCACGCCGTGGTAGGTCTTGTCGGGAAGGGCTTCGAACGTCATGGTGACGGGCATGCCTTCCTCAATGTCGTTGATGTACAACTCGGAGACAGTGAAGTCCATATAGAAGGTCGAGATGTCGTCGATGCGCAGCGCCAGAATGTTGCGGGCGGCAACGGTTGAGTCGTAGCTGATGACGTCGCCGACTTTGGCGTCAATCTGGGTCACGGTGCCGTCGAACGGAGCGATGATCTTCGAGGAGTCGATCTTGGTCTGGTAGGACTCAACCTTCGCGGCGGCTTGGGCCTTTTCCGCGTCGGTCGGGCCGTTCAGGGCCTTGTTGTACTGATATTCGGCTTCTTCAAGCTCAGCCTTCGCCAACTCCACCGCGGCTTCGCGGGTCTGGAGCTCGAGCTGGTCAATCTCGCCGAGGTACCAGTTGTACTGCGCCAAGGCATTGTCGCGGACAGAGCGGTAACCGCTGACGTCGCCGAGGGCCTTCTGACGGCCTTCGGAGTCGGCCGGGTCGTCGCGGACTTCCTCAAACTTGCGGACAGCGTCGTCGTAATTGAGCTGCGCCAGGGTCGCGTTGTCGCGGGCGATGGTCAGGTTGACATCGGTCACGCGGGACATATCCATGGAGTCGAGTTTCTCCTGCGCGTCCTCAAGGGTCTGCTGCGCGGTGACGAGGGTCGAGAGCGTGGAAGCAATCTTGTCGCTGTTGTTGATCAGCTCGTCGTAATCTTCCTGCGCGTCAACGATATCCAGCTGCGCGTTCAGAACGTCCTGGTCGAGGGTGGTTTCATCAAGGTAAGCGAGGACCTGATCTTTGGTGACTTTGTCGCCGACGCTGACGAGGATATCCTCAACGGTGCCGGAAGTCTGCCAATACAGGTTGACCGTCTGGCCGGAGCGGACCGTGCCGGTGATGTCTTCAAGAGTGAGGTCGAATCTGCCCTGCTTCACTTTCGTCGTGGTGACGGTCAGGTTCTCCGTCATGCTTTCCGCGGCGCTGAGCTGACGCGTCAGGTTCAGGCGCATGAGCAGGAATGAGCCTACACCGACGATCAGCGCGATGACCAGCAGGACGATGATGATCGTTCCCCAGACGCTTTTTTTCGTAACTTCGATTTTATGATCCATATAACTGTCTGCCTCCTGTAAATTTGGCTGCTTATTCTCAATTATTTCGCGCTGTCGGGCCGCGCGCCGCCGTTACCCTGCGGGCCGCCTTGGCCGCCGGACGGGGGATTCCCCTGCGGAGGGGTTCCGCCGTTGAAGCCTTCGGGAGGCTGCTGCATCCCTTCCGGCATTCCTTCGGGTTTGCCTTCCGGCATATCCGCCGGCGCTTCTTCCGAAGCAGCCTCACCGCTTTCGGAAGCCGTTTCTTCGGATTTCACGTCGGTCTTCTCTTCGGTCTTCTCGTCGGACTTCTCGGAGGACGCTTCGGCGGGCATTTCGGGCGCCTGCGCGGAGCCTTCCGCGGAGGGCATCCCCATCGAGCCGGTCATGTAATCCGCGGGGTCGAGGCCGAGCGCTTCAAGCGTTTCCGTGCTGACGGAGCTGACCGCGATCATGTCGCCTTCCTTGATGTCCCCGGAAGTGATCTCGGAGATGCTGCCGGAGACGGTGCCGACTTTGACCTCGACGGTCTTGTTCGCGCCGTCATCGCCGGCAACGGTCAACGTGACCTTGTTATCATCGTAGCTCAGCGCGGAGCTCGGGACGAGGAGGACGTTTTCCTTCGTGCTCAGCGGCATGCTGACTTCGGCCGTCATGCCCGCGAACATTTGATCATCCGGGTCGTCCACGAGAACCGTGCCGGCGAAGGATGTGTTGTAAGTCGAGCTTTCGGTAGCGGTCGCGACCGTATAGATCGTGCCGTGGTAAGTCTTGCCGGAGACGGCATCGAGAGTGATCTCAACCTGCACGCCGTTGTAGACGGAGGTCACATCCAGTTCCGGAATGTCGATCGGGATGTAGATGCTGCTCTTGTCATCAATACGCAGCGCGGTCGTGCCCTTGGTCACGTAGTGGCCTTCTTCCGCGCTCACGGAAGTGACGGTGCCGTCGAACTGAGCGATGATGTAGCGCTTGTTGTAGTTCGTCTCCGCTGTGTTCAAGCTGGCTTGGGCGGCGCTGACATCCTTGGCGCGGGGAATCTGCTCGTAGGAGAGGTAATCCTTCAGCGCTTCGTCGTATTCCATCTGCGCCACGCGGACGGCGCCTTCAGCCACGGCGTAATCCGTGTCGGACGGCTCGCCGGAGGTCCAGACATAGTCTTCATAGGCGCTGACCAATGTGTCGTAAGTCTGAACGTATTCATTGAACTTGCGTTCACGGGCGGATTCGGAATTGCCGCCGAAGGTCATGGTGCGTCCGAACATGGAGACGGTCCGGGAGGGTTCCTCACCTTCCCACGCGACGTTGTTATCAACGAGGGCGTCGTAATCCTGCTTGGCGTAGTTGAAGTTCATGGAAGCGAGGGCGAGTGTATCCCAAGCGAGCTCCTTATCCTGCTGCGTGGCGCGGGGATAATAGAGGGCTTCCTGCTCCAGCTTCGCGGTCTTCAGCGCGTCTTCCTTTTCGGAAAGCGTGACGTAGGCCTGCATCTTCGCGTTGGTGGATTCCTGAACGTCCTCGAGGTTCTCTTCCTGCTCGATCATCGTCTTTTCCGCGAGGATGACGGACGAATCCAGGGAATCCGTGGCGAGTTCGGCAAGGATATCGCCCTGCTTGACCTCGTCGCCGGCCTGTACGTAAATCTTGTCGACCACGCCGGCCGTTTTCCAGGTCAGGGTCGCGGACTGGTTGTATTTCACATTGCCGATGAAGCTCATCTCGGCGTCAATGTTCCCGCGGACGACGGGGATCGTCATCTGCGTTTGGTTCATCGCGCCCGGCTGCGGCGTAGGCAGGGCGGAGCAGGCGCCCATGGAGAGCGCGAGCAGCACGGCCAGGCCCGCGGCGAGACGCTTCATGATTTTCTTTTGATCCGGAATTCTGCTGTTTTTCATTCTGCTGCTGTAATTCCTTCCTATTTCTCAAATAAGCCTTCGCGCCAGGCATAAACGGCCGCCTGCGTGCGGTCCGCCAGGTGCAGCTTATGCAGGATGTTCGAGACGTAGCCCTTCACGGTCTTATCCGTGATGAAGAGCTGCTGCGCGATCTCCGCGTTGTTGGAGCCCTGGGCGATCAGCTTTAAGACTTCGTATTCACGTTCGGTCAGTTCGGCGAAGGGATTGCGTTCTTCGCCTTTTTTGTCGTGCAGCTCGGTCATGAGGATCTTCGCGATCTCCGGGGAGAGAATCGCGGTCCCCTTCGCTGCCATGCGGATGACGTTCGCCAGCTCTTCCGGGCTGATGACCTTCAGCACATAAGAGAGCGCGCCGGCTTTCATGGCGGGGAAGACCAGGGAGTCATCATGATGGGACGTCAGCACGACAATTTGAACCGACGGGCACATCTGCTTGATGATCTTCGTGGCCTCGACGCCGTTCATGCCTTCCATCAGAAGGTCCATGAGGACGACATCCGGCAGATTGTTCTTGACGAATTCGATTGCTTCCTCACCGGAGGACGCTTCCCCGATCACCTCAATATCATCCTGGGTGTCAAGGTAGGATTTCACGCCGTTGCGGACGATCGGATGATCATCCACGAGCAGGACGGAGATCTTCGACTCGTCCCCGCCGGCGGGCTCGGTAGTTTCCCATTTTGAAAGCATACAACCAAACATCTTACACACTCACTTTTCGCGGAATATAAATCTTGATGGCCGTTCCGCCCGGTCCGGATTGAATATCAACTGTCCCGTTTAATTTCTTTACACGTTCCTGAATCGACTCGAGGCCGATCCCGATCTTATCATCGGAGAGGTCGAAGCCGATGCCGTTATCTTTGATCAGCAGGTCGATCCCGATCTCGTCCGCTTTCAGCCACAGGCGGGCTTTTTCCGCTTTACTGTGGCGGAGGATATTCGAGAGCCCTTCCTGGCATATTCTGTAGAGCGCGGAGGAAGTCTCCTCATCGGTGATCTTTTCCGCGTCGGCAATGTCGAGCTCGAGCGGAATGCCGCTGCTCTTCTGCCAATTCTCGGTCAGCTTATCGAGCTCGCGGTAGAAGCGCTTGTCCTTCATGGACGGCGCCCGAATCGTCCCGATGAGCTGGTCAAGGTCCATCAGGGTCTGCCGCGTCATCTGAGTGGAGAGCTCAAGTTTCTCCATGGCCCGCGGGTCGTCTTTCTTCGCGAGCGCCTGCACCGCGCCGAGGTTCATATTGATGGAGAAGAGCTGCTGCTTGATGTTGTCGTGCAGCTCGCGGGCGAGCGCGTTGCGCTCCTCCGAGGCGGCCAGCTCTTTGCGCGTCTCAACGACCTGCTCCATCTGCTCGGACATGTCATTCAGCTGTTCGCCGAGCTCCTGCCATTCGGTCACAACCTTGACCTCGCGGGTGTCGATCTTCTTGGAGAAGTCGCCCTGTTCCCAGGAGTCCATGGCCGCGCGGACCTGCTTGAACCACAGCGCCCAGCCCTTCGAGAAGGTCATGCCGAGGAACATGCTCAGGAGGACAACCGCGATGATGACGGGGAGCATCTCTTCCACGGACATCTTCACGATCGACATGATCATGCCGGTCTGCGCGGGTTTGTCGACATATACGAAGTAGTAACCTTGCTTCCCTGTCTCCGGGTCCGTGTGCGGGATCAGCGCTTCGGAAGCCTCTCCGTCGGGGACAATGACCTGCCCGCCGCCGGAGCGTTCAATCAGCTCGCGCCCTTTGGCAATGATCTCGTCGACGTTGAACTGATATTGTCCGTCCTGCTCTCCCTCTTCGGGCCCTTTCCCGCGTCGGATGATGGGATAGATCCCGCCTTCGGAGTCGATGTACATCATCCACATCGTATTCTGCGGAAAGTACCGGAAGTCAAGCTCACGGTCGCGGGTGATAAAGCCGAGGTCGATCATCTTTTCGGGATCGATCAATCCGTCGGGATCCACGTCTTCCGGCAGAGGCTGCGGGGCTCCGGCGTTCTCATCCTTATAGTCGTTCAGGCGGTTGACGCTGAACTCGGTGAAGCCGGGGTTGGTCGTGATCTCCTGAACAGCGCCCGCGAGGACGGAACCGCTGTCCATCTTGGCGTAATCATCGACCGCGCTGATACAGCGGGCGGCAAGAATGATCAGACAGGCCATGAAGCACGTCACCGTCAATGTCAGTACCAGCTGCCAATACAGCGAATGCGAGGCTTTTTTGACCTTATTCCAAAACTTTTTCATGCCGTCCACCGTAATTCATTCATTTCAAAATTTACTCGGAGCGCAGGGCGATGACCGGTTCCAGTTTGGAAGCCTGATTCGCCGGGGCGACACCGAAGATCAAACCGATCGCCATGGAGAAAATCGCGGAGCCGATCACGATCAGCGGGTTGATGGTAATGCCGATCGTGGTGCCGAGCATGCCGGCGATTTTCGCGATACCGAAGGCAAGCGCCAGGCCGAAGATGATGCCGAAGAGACCGCCGACCAGGGAGAGCACGGAGGATTCCACCAGGAACTGCGCCAGAATGTCGCTGTTCTTGGCGCCCAGCGCCTTGCGCAGGCCGATTTCGCGGGTGCGTTCGGTAACGGTGACGAGCATAATGTTCATAATGCCGATACCGCCGACCAGCAGGGAGATCGCCGCCACACCGCCGAGGAAGAGGGTGAAGGTGCCCATGATGTCGCCGAGGGCGTCCACCATTTCCTGCATGTTCATGATGGTGAAGTCATTCGGGTTGCCTTCGAAAATACCGTGGCGGTCCTGCAGCAGGGATTCAATTTCATCTTCCGCGTCATAGACGGAGACGTCGGACTTGATCAGCGCGTTGATGGTGCTGACGGAGTTCTTCTGACGGGTCATCAAACGGGACTGCGCCGTGGAGAGCGGGATGAACACGCTCTGGTCCTGGCTGGTGCCGAGGGAGGAAGAGCCCTTCTCGGCAAGGACGCCGATGATGCGGTACGGCTGCCCCATGATACGGATGGTTTCGCCGACAGACTGATAATTCTCATCGCCGAACAGAGAGTCGTTGATCTCGGTACCGATGACGACGACCATCTCTTTGTTATTGATGTTGTCCTCGGTGATGAACGTACCCTGAGCGACGGAATAATTGTCGATGGTCTGATAATCCGGGACAACGCCGGTGACGGTCGCGCTGACGGTATTGCCGTTGCTCTGGGAGAGCATGTAGCTCTGGGAGACGACCGGGGCGACCATCTCAACGCAGTCCAGCGCCGCGATGGCGTCAACATCTTCATTGGTCAGGTCCTGCGCGTTGCGGACGTTCTCCGTGAAGTTGCCCGGGGTGATGTAAAGCGTCTGCGTACCCAGGGAGCTCATGGCGTCGGTAATGGTGTTCTGCGCGCCTTCACCGATGGACATCATCGCGATGACCGCGGCGACGCCGATGAAGATACCGAGCATGGTCAGGAATGAACGGGTTTTGTTGGCAAGGATATTCGACATTGCCTCTTTGAAAAGCGTGAAGAAATTCATTATTCCGCTCCTTCTTTCTCATTTTCAGCCTTGGTTTCGGCGGAGTCCTCCGCCGCCTTTTCCGCGGCTTCCTCGGCCTGCTTCACCGCCGCTTCGGTCGCTTCTTCCGCCTGTTTGACAGCGGCTTCGGCAGCTTCCCGGGCCTTCTTGACGTCCTCAGACTCCGTTTTCGGGGCTTCTTCCGCCTTCGG
>CAVIKW010000046.1:8009-15081 GCA_963643375.1 Flexilinea sp.
ATTCTCAAATCGTCTTTCTCATGATCTGACTGCCGGTTTAGCGCGGACCGCCGCCACCGCCGCCGGGACCGCCGCCGCCCGGGGCTCCGCCGCCGCCGGGAGCGCCGCCTCCGCCGCCCATGTTGATGCCGCCCATGTTGATGCCGAACAGGGAGCTGTTATTCAACATGTCGGTGACCTTGGTCAGCTGAACGGTGTCGCCTTCCTCAATCTGATCGCTGATGATCTCAATGTCGGAGCCGGAGGAAAGGCCGGTCTCGACCTGAATTTCCTGAACGGTGCCGTCGGCGTTGACCTTCTTGACGATGCTCTTGCCGCTCGCCGGGTCAATGGAGAGGGCCTTCTGCGGGACGTAGAGCACGTCTTCGGCGGATTCGGTGACGATCTCAATATCGGCCATCATGCCGGACTTGATGGAGTCGTCGACTTCGTCCATCTTGACGGTCAGGGCGTAATTCACGCTGAGGTTGGTGACGGTGCCGGCGTTCGAGATGTTGACGATGGTGCCGGTGTATTCACGCAGCGGAATTGCGTCGAAGGTGATTTTGACTTCCTGCCCGAGCGAGATTTTGTTGATATTGAGCTCGCTCACGGTAATATCAATGTAATGCGAAGTCAGGTCGTCCACGCGGACCGCCAGAATGTCGCGGGAGGCGGCCGTGGACTCGTAGGTGATCACGTCGAAAGGCTTCGCGTCAACCTGGGCAACCGTACCGTCGATCGGGGAGACGATCATGGAGGTGTTGACGGTCGCCTGAGCGGCGTCGATCTGCGCCTGCAGGGAGTTGACTTGATTCTCGGTCGGGCCGTCTTTGATGCGGTTGTAAGCGCGGACCGCGTCATCCAGCTGCGCCTTAGCAAGCATCAACGCCGCTTCGGCCTGCTGGACTTCCAGCTCGTCGGTCTCGCCGTTGTACCAGTTGTATTCAGCCTTCGCGGAGTCCATGCGGGATTTCGAGGATTCGAGCATTGACTGCGCGCGGGTGCGGTCCGGGTTGTCGAGGTCAAGGTCCTTGACCTTCTCGAACTCTTCCTGCGCCTGTTCGTAAGCGGAGACGGCATTCTGATAATCGTCGTACTTGACGCCGATCTCGAGTTCATCTTCGCGGACAACGCCGAGGGCGTCATAAGCTTCCTGCGCGTCCTGAACGGCCTGCTTGGCTTGAACCATCTTGCTGCGGGCCTGTTCCAGGGAGAGGGTGGAGGTATAGAGCCGTTCAAGGCTTTCCTCGGCCTGTTCCTTCGTCACTTCCGCTTCAATGATGGAAGAGTCGATGGTGGAGCGGTCCAGCGTGGCGAGGATATCGCCCTTCTTGACTTCGTCGCCGACTTCCACATTGACCTCGTCCACCGTGCCGGAGATCTGCCAATAGAGGTAGACGGACTGGTTCGAGCGGACGGTGCCGCGGATGTCATCCAAGGTGTTGTCCAGGTCGCCGCGTTCAACCACGGCGGTATCCGACTCAAGCTTCTGAGCTTCTTCGGTCTTTTCGGCGATTTTCTTGTTCATGGTGGTGTAATACCAGAACCCGTAACCGAGCAGGCCGAGCAGAAGAACCCCAAGGATGATGAGCCAGATAATCTGTCCTTTGGTAAGTTTGCTCTTAGGTTTCGCGATTTTTTGATCCATACTTGATTCCTCGTTTTCCGTTCGTAGTTACTTGATCATCAGTTCTTCGGCGCTTTCATCCGTCGGGATGTCGGCATCCATGGGAGCGGCCTGACCGTCTGCCGGGACAGCCGCCTGAGCGGCATCGCCCATCAGGTCCTGCATGGTCAGCCCCATCTCGGTAAGGACTTTTTCATTGATCGAGTCGACTTTCACGCGGTCTCCTTCATACAGGCCGCCGGTGATCTGCGCCAGGGTGTCGGTGGTAATGCCGACCGTGACCTGCGTTTTCGTCTCGGTTTCGCCGTTGACAACGGTGACGTAAGCTTTGCCGTCTTCGGTGGTTACCGCGCTGAGCGGGACCAGCAGGGCGTCGGAGACTTCATCCATGACCAGATCAACTTCCGCGGTCATGCCGACTTTGACGGTGTCATCCGGGTCAAGGATTTCGACGTTGGTGCCGAAGGTCACGCGGTAGGTTTCATCCGTACCGGAGGCGGAGACCGTGGTCACGATGCCTTCGTAGGATTTGCCGGTGTTGGCATCCAGGGTGACGACCGCTTTCATGCCGTCGTAGACTTCGTTGACATCCAGTTCGGAAATGTCCATCGGGACGTAAAGCTTCGCGGTGTTGTCGATTTGGAAGGCGGAGCTGCCCTTGGTGACGTAATCGCCTTCGCGGGCTTTTTCAACCGTCACGTAACCGCTGATGTCGGCGACGATGCTGCGGCGGTTGTAGGTGTCTTCCGCGTTGCTGAGGGTGATTTCGGCAGCCGCGATGTCCTTCTGGCGGGGGTACTCCGCGTAAGTCGCGAAGGTCTTCAGCGCCTTTTCGTAATCGGACTTCGCCACGTCAATATCCGCTGCGGCCTGATCCTGATCGTTCTGCGTGGCCGTGCCGGAGTAGTACAGGTAATTGTTGTAGACTTCGGCGTAGCTGTTCAGCGCGGAGAGCATGGCCGTGCGGCGCTGCTCATACAGGTTGGTATAGGTCTCGTCGGGGCTGTTCTTCCAGGAAGCCGCGTCCTCAAGGGACTGCAGGGCTTCGTCGTAGTACTGCTTGTAGATCGTCACCTGTTCGGACCAGTATTGAATGTCGCCGACGGTCGCGTTCGGGTATTTCAGGCTTTCCTGTTTCTTCTCGGCGTCGCTGAGGGCTACTTCCTTATCCTTCAAATCCTTGTAGGCGGAAGCCTTCGCCGTTTCGGAGACTTTCAGCTCGTCAAGCTCTTCCCGAGCCTCGATGAGCGGCACTTCCGAAGTCAGCACCGCGGCACTGAGGGAATCGCGTTCCAGCGTAGCGAGGATATCGCCCTGCTCCACGTAGTCGCCGAGTTCCACATTCACGGTCTCAATCACGCCGTCGGTCTTCCAGGTCAGAGCGGAAGTCTGGCCGGAGGTGACATTGCCCACGAACGTCACGACATTCTGAATCGTGCCGGTCGTCGCGGGAAGCGACAGCGTCTGCTGCTGCGCTTCGGAATTCTGACGGGGCGCGCAGGCAGTGCCGAGCAGTGCCGCGGCCGTCATCACTCCGCTCAAAATAAAGATCTTTGATTTCCTCCGCATTTATTTTCTCCTCTTGTTTCCGTCGGTCAAACAGGCCCAACGGAAGCATAAAGTCTGTTTTTTCCAATGATACAACCAAATTATATGAGATTTTTCACCGTCCGCCAGCGTCTCAAGTACGGGTTATTATGCCGTCTGAAGTCGGTTTTTGCAAATTGCTTTATAATTACGCATAATGGAAAATATAGAAGTCGGCGACGTCATCACAATGCGGAAAGCGCATCCCTGCGGGAGTCGGGAATGGCTCGTCCTCCGCGTCGGCGCGGATATCGGACTGCAGTGCACCGTCTGCGGTCGGAGGATCCTCCTCTCCCGCCAAAGTCTCGCCGCCCGGATGAAGGGATCTCCCGTCAAGACTCCCTCAGACAAATCAGTTAATTAAGGTACACCAATTATGCCAACTCTGGACTCAGAATCAGTAGAATGCATCAGCCGCAGCGCTGACCAAACCCGCCGTTTCGGGATGCGTCTCGGCACCATGCTCAAACCCGGCGACTTGATCGGTTTCACCGGGGACTTGGGCGCGGGCAAGACGACGCTCATCAGCGGCATCGCGAAAGGCTGGGGAACCACGGACCCCGTCACCAGTCCGACTTTTGTCCTGGTCAATGAATATTACCGCGCCGACGACAGCGTTCTGTTTCATATGGATGCTTACCGCATCGGCAGCATCTGGGAGGCGGAAGAGCTTGACTTCGAGCGCATGTTACAGAAAGGCCCCATGCTCATTGAATGGGCGGAGCTGATCAAAGAGATCCTGCCGGAGGAACGGCTGTGGATCAACATGAAATACATTTCCGATGAAGTCCGCAGCTTCACCCTCATCCCCCGCGGGAAACGCTACACGGCCATGGCCGCGGAATTTCGCAAACAGTGTTTTGGAGTATGAAAAGACATGATCCTCGCAATTGACACATCAACCGCCCGTCTGGGCATCGCTGTTTACAACGGCTGTGAAGTTCTCGGTGAATGCAGTTGGACGAGCCCGAGCCGTCACACCGCCGCGCTCGCGCCCGCTGTCCGCGACTTATTGAAGAACCTTGAGATCGACCAAAAGGACCTGAAAGCCCTGGCTGTCGCCCTCGGCCCGGGTTCTTTCACCAGTCTGCGCGTCGGCCTTTCCTTCGCGAAGGGCATGTCGCTCGGCCTGGGCATCCCGGTGATCGGCATCCCGACCCTGGATGTGACCGCCTATCAGCAGCCGGTCGAGGACCTTCCGCTCTGCGCGTTCCTGCAGGCGGGCCGCGGCAAGCTGGCGGCGTCTTTCTATCAGAAGAAGCCCGGCCGCTGGGGTTCCCGCTGGGCGGGCGACGGCAAGATTGAGGTCTTCACGGTGGAGACGCTTGCCGAACGGATCACGGAGCCGACGATCCTCTGCGGTGAGTTCACTTCCGACTCATGGACGGAGCTCCGCAGACTGAACAAGAACATCAAGACACCCGCCCCGGCGTCGAACCTGCGCCGCGCGGGCTACCTGGCCGAGATGGGCTGGAAGATCTTCGAGAAGGGCGAATTCCCGCCGGTCTCTTCCCTCAAGCCGATCTACCTGCACACGCAGGGCGAGCCGATCCCCGATTAAAGAATGGCGTACACCATCCGCCCCATGACTTCCGCGGACGTCCCGGCGGTCTTCGCCATCGACCGGGCTTCGCAGGCGCTGTATTGGCCGGAGAAGTCATACACTTACACGGTGGAGGAGAACCAAAACGCCCGTCCGTTCGTCTCTATTAATGATGAAGGGACGGTGACCGGCTTCATCGTGATGTGGCTGATCTTGGACACGGCGGAGGTGGCGAACTTCGCCGTTGACGCGGCATACCGCGGGAAGGGCATCGGCCGCGCGCTGCTCCTCACCGGACTGAGAGCCTGTTACGAGGGCGGCGCGATGAAATGCGAACTCGAGGTCCGCGCGGGCAATGTCCCGGCGAAGAGCCTCTACCGCGCGGCCGGCTTTCGCGAGGTCGGAATCCGCAAAGGATATTATCAAGACAATCACGAGGACGCGATCCTGATGGATCTGGACAGTCCGGACTATCAAAAACGCATGGACGAGGTACGGAATGAGTGAATTACTGGACAAAATGAACGCGCTGGCGGCGGAAATCTCCGTCTGCGAGAACTGCATGCTGCACCTCACGCGTGACAAAGCCGTCCCCGGGGAAGGCAACGTCCGGACGAAGGTTCTCTTCATCGGGGAAGGGCCGGGCGCGAATGAGAACGCCACGGGCCGTCCGTTCGTCGGGAACGCCGGGAATTTCCTCAATAATCTGATCGCCGTCGCGGGCCTGAAGCGGCAGGAGGTATTCATCACGAATGTCGTGAAATGCCGTCCGCCCGCCAACCGCGACCCGCTCCCGGAGGAACTCTCCGCCTGCGCGCGCTTCCTGAACCGTCAGATCGAGCTCATCAATCCGCTCGTCATCGTGACCCTCGGCCGCTTTTCCATGGCGCGGTATTTCCCGCTTCAGCGCATCAGCGGCATTCACGGACAGGGGCAGTGGATCAACGGGCGCATGATCGTCCCGATGTTCCATCCCGCCGCGGCACTTCATCAACCGTCCCTGCGCTCCGCCATTGAGCACGACTTCTCCCTGCTCCCGAACTACATTCAGGAAGCGCAGAACAAGCTCATCCCCGCGCCGGTTCCCGTTGAGCCGCAAGCCGAAGCGCCCGCCGAGGAGAAGTCCGAGGAGCCCGCGCCCGCCGATTCTTCGGAGGACAGCGGCGTCTCCCAACTGTCATTGTTTTAAATGAGGAAACCCATGAAAAAGATTTATCTCTTTCTGATTCTCGCGCTGCTGCTGACCGCCTGTGCCGGCGGGAGCAAATCCGAAAACAAGGATCTATCCATGGCCGAAGTTCAGGCCATGGCGCAGCAGACGCTCACCGCCGAAGCGGGCGGATCGACTTCATCCTCCTCCGGGGGGCTGCTCATCCGTCCCGTGACTTCAACCCCGGCGCCCACGTCAAGCGGTGACGGGCAGACCATTTCGCGCCCGGTATACAATACCGCAACGCCGACGGCCGTCACCTATCAGCGTCCCACCGTGGACACCTCCGGCGCGGGCACCATTCAGCAGGTGAGCACCGTCTGCGAACGCGTCCGCTTCCTGGATGACGTCACCATCCCCGACAACACCGTCCTCGCCCCGGGGCAGACCTTCCGCAAGACCTGGCGCATTCAGAACGCCGGCTCCTGTGCCTGGTCCGGCGGGTATCAGCTCGTCTTCTCAAGCGGCGACACAATGGGTGTGAACTACGCCGCCAACCTCCCCGCCGTTGTCGCGCCGGGGCAGACGGTTGAAGTCAGCGTTGACCTCACCGCCCCGACCGCGCTCGGCGTTTATCAGAGCAATTGGAAGCTTCGCAGCCCGAACGGAAACGTGTTCGGCACCTCGAACTCCGACAACGACGCCATCTGGGTGAAGATCATCGTCAGCGACACCGCGAGCGTCTCCACCGTTGCCCCCGGCGTCACCCCGGTCAACACCGGCTGCACGCTGATCTCCGTTGTGCCCGCCTACCGTCAGAGCTTCAAAGTCGGCGAGGAGACGGACATCTACTTCAAAGTCCGCAACGACTCCATGACCGTGTGGTCCACGGAGGATATGGATGTCGCCTTCGTCGGCGGTACGAACCTGATGAAGCGTCAGGATCAGACCCGCAAAGACCTCCCGCAGGACATCGCCCCCGGCGACCAGCTCTACTACGGCATCGACGCCGTCATGCCCGACACCCCCGGCGTGTATACCATGACGATGGGTGTCGTCCGTGGGTACGAAGTTCTGTGTTCGATGGACGTGACGGTGAGCGTTGTTTATTGAGTGAGGAGTTAGGAGTGAGGAGTTAGGAGTGAGGAGTGAGGAGTGAGGAGTTGGGATTTTAGTCAATAGT
>CAVIKW010000047.1:0-14531 GCA_963643375.1 Flexilinea sp.
TAGTGATGGGCGTTCGCGTACGCGAACGCCCATCTGCCTAACGGCAGAACGCTCCCCACGCGAATCTAATCAATAAGGACCACCATGGAAGAAATTTTCAACATTAACCCCACATTCTCCATCAATTACTCCGCCGAGCCGAAGGGCGCGGTCGAATTTGTTGTCACCGATGAACCCGGCGAGCTGCTGAAGGACGCCGGCGATATCGTTGTAACCCCCAACGGGGATAAAACCCTCGTTACCATCTACACCGGCGGAAGCAAGGCCTCCGACCGGTGGCGCAAGACCGGCGGGCGGATTGCCGCCTGGATGAAGAGCAAATGCCCGGCCTCGGCCGCCATTGACCTCACCGGATGCGAAGAACGCGAGACCCTCGTCGGCCTGTTCCTCGGCGGGTATGAATTCGCCCGCTACAAGAAGCCCGCGGAATCCCACCCCGGCGCGCTTGAGGTCAAGATGGATAAAGCCGCCTTCGACGAAGTGAAAATCATCTGCGACGCGGCGAACATGGCCCGCGACTGGGCACACGAACCGGCCTGCGTCATCAATCCGTGGACGCTCTCCGACCGCTGCGTGGAATTCGCGAAGAAATACGGCCTGAAGTGCACCGTCCTCGACGATAAGCAGCTGCGCGAAATGGGCGCGGGCGCCATTGTCGCCGTCGGTCAGGGATCGAAGACCCCGTCCCGCATGATCATCCTCGAGTACGCGGGGAACGGCGAAGGCAAGCCCGTCGCCCTGGTCGGCAAGAGCCTGACCTTTGACGCCGGCGGTTATTCGATCAAGAGCGCCATGAAGGGCATGAAGTACGACAAATGCGGCGCCATGGCCGTCCTCGGCATCCTCCGCGCGGCGTCCGAACTGAAGCTCAAGACCCCGCTCGTGGGCGTGATCTGCGCCGCGGAGAACATGGTCTCCGACAAGTCTTACTTGGTGGATGACATCGTCACCTCCCTCTCCGGCAAGACCATCGAGATCACGAACACCGACGCCGAAGGGCGTTTGGTTCTGGCGGACGGACTCACCTACGTCCAGCGCAATTACAGCCCCCGCTGCGTCCTCAATTACTGCACCCTGACCGGGGCCTGCGTTGTCGCCCTCGGCCGCGTCCGCGCGGGCGTGATGTGCACCGACGACAAGCTCTTCAGCGAACTGAACGCGTCCGCCGATCAGACCCACGAACTCATTTGGCGTCTGCCGGACGATGAGGATTACCTTGAGAGCATGAAGAGCCACGAGGCCGACATCGTCAACAGCGGCGGCCGTGAAGGCGGTCTGTGCACGGCGGGCATCTTCCTGAAGTCCTTCATCGACGAAGGCATGCCGTGGGCGCACTTCGACATCGCCGGCATGGCCGATAACGACAAGGGCAATGCCTACCTCGTCCCGGGCGCGACCGGTTTCGGCGTCCGCCTGACGGTGGATTGGCTGCGCGGTTTGGAATAAAATCCGAATTTCAAAACTCCCGAACATTTCGTTCGGGAGTTTTTGTTCTTAACGTCCAAGGTGCCTTATAATAATACTATGGCAAAAGCGACGACTCAATACGTATGTCAATCCTGCGGGCGGACCAGTCCGCGCTTTCTGGGACGCTGCCCCGGCTGCGGCGCTTACGGGACGATGGTGGAGGAGCTCAAGGAAGAGCTTCCGTCAACCTCGGCCCGCGGACGCGTGCGCGTGCTCTCCGGCAGCCTCGAAGGCGATTCGCCGCGCCGGCTCAAGGATATTGACGAAGCCGCGGAGCCCCGCATTGAGACGGGCATCTCCGAGCTCTCCCAGGTTCTGGGCGGCGGCGTCGTCCCCGGTTCGGTCATTCTGATCGGCGGCGACCCCGGCATCGGCAAATCTACGCTGCTGCTTCAGGCGGCGATGAATATCGCCCGCGAACATAAACTGCTCTACGTCTCGGGTGAGGAATCCGAGCGGCAGATCAAAATGCGCGCCGCCCGTTTGGTGGAGAACGGCAGCTTGGACGAGATCCCGGACGACCTGCTCCTGCTGACGGAAACCTCCCTCAACCGCGTCATCAATGAAGTCCGCGAACTTCAGCCGGAGTTCCTGATCATCGACTCGATCCAAACCATGCAGCTGGAGGAGATCGAGTCCACCGCGGGCTCCGTCTCTCAGGTGCGTGAATGCGCGGGGCGTCTGCGCGAGCTCGCCAAGATGAATAACATCACCGTCTTCATGATCGGCCACGTCACCAAGGAAGGCACGATCGCCGGCCCGCGCATTTTGGAACACATCGTCGACACCGTGCTCTACCTTGAAGGCGACCGCTTCATGTCGCTGCGGCTGCTGCGTTCGGTCAAAAACCGCTACGGCGCCACTTCCGAAGTCGGCGTCTTCGAGATGCTTGAGGAAGGTCTCGTCGAGGTGAAGAACCCCTCCGAAGTGTTCCTCGCCGAACGAATGGTCAACGCCCCCGGCTCGGCCATCGTCGTCACCATGGAAGGGACGCGGCCGATGCTGGTGGAGATTCAGGGCCTGACGAACCCCGTCGGCTTGGGCAATCCCCGCCGCACCCCGATCGGCGTGGACATCAACCGCCTGTTCCTGATCACCGCCGTGCTGACGCGCCGCGTCGGCGTCCGCTTGGGTGAGCAGGACGTTTTCGTGAATGTTGTCGGCGGGATGCGCATTGCCGAACCCGCCGCGGATCTTGCCATCGCGGCCGCCATTGTCTCCTCCGCCCGCAGCCAGCCGGTCCGCGCCGACGCGGTGCTGATCGGCGAAATCGGCCTTTCGGGAGAGCTGCGCGGAGCGAACAAGATCAGCGCCCGCCTGAATGAGGCGGCGAAGCTGGGCTTCACCTTTGCCGTTATTCCGCGGGTCACCCAGAAAATTCGGGACAGCTTCCCGAAGGGAATGCAGGTCGTCGAGGCCCGTTCCCTGCGAGAGGCGTTGAGAGCGGTGCTGCTGCCCGCCGAAAAAGAAGCGTAACAACCGGCTGACGAAGGTCGTCAGCGTGAAACAAAACCGAAGGAACGAATCATGGAAATTACCACGACTGTCAAAACCATCGCCAATCCCATCACGGCGGTATCGCATACGCGTAAGAATCACGCGCTCGAGCACGCGACGATCTATCTGCTCTCGAAGGCCCTCCCCGGCCGCCGCTTCTCGGGCGTGTCCCTGCCGACCGGCTTCTGGGTCCTCGGCGCGGCGGAGCTTGACGACGTCCGCAAGGCTGCCGAAGCCGGGTTGGCGCGCCTCGCGATCGGAGAATCGCGGCTCGCCGTTCACCCGAACTGCGGCACCAATATCGCCGTCACCGCGCTGCTCGCGGCGGCCGCTTCCATGGCTTCGCTGCGGCTCAATATGGACGACGACGGCAACATCAGCGACAGCGAAACCTTCTCGTGCCTGGTCAAGGGCGGCTTGGTCGGCGCGTTCGCCGGCAGACCGCTCGGCCCGAAGGCGCAGCAGTATGTCACCACCGACGCCAATGTTCACGGACTCAGCATCACCGGCATCACCTGCCATTTGCTGCGGAACTTCACCGCGTTTTACATTGAGACCGCTTTAGAGACCGCGTCCGAACCTGAACCGGCTGCGGAAACGCCCGCGGAGACGGAAGCGAATGCCTAACATCCGCGTCATTCACGGGAATGACATCGACGCCATTGACGCGGCTGTTGCCGCCGTGGCGAAGGAACAGCGCGACACCGGTCTCGGGGATTTCAACTTGGCTGTCTTCTACGGCAAAGGCCTTTCCGAGAACGATTTCAACACCGCTGTCCTCGCCGCGCCGTTCATGACGGATCACCGCGACGTGATCCTTCACGAACCGCTGGCCATGGCGGGCGGACGGGAGGGCAACGCGAAGTTCCTGAAGCTGATCGAAGGCATCCCCGAGACCACGCATCTTTACCTCGTCATCAAGGACGGGATCGAACGCAAGGATTGGGAGAAGCTGCCGAAGACGTCCTTCCTGCGCAAATGGGTCGAGAAGAACCCCGACCGCGCGCAAATCACGACGTATCCGCTCCCCGATCAGTCGAAGATGCCGGCGTGGATCATGAAGAAGGCGCAGGCCTTGGGCGGGAAGTTCGAAGCCTCCGGCGCCGCCGCGCTGGCAGCGGCCATCGGCAACGATACCCAAGCCGCGGCGCATGAAATTGAGAAGCTCCTGCTGTATGTGGACTTCAGCCGCGAAGTGGACGCGGGCGATGTTGACGAGCTCGTGCAGGGCGTGACGCAGGTCTCCGTCTTCGACATGGTGGATGCCCTCGCGGTCGGCAATTCAAAAATGGCGCTGACGAAGCTCCATCAGCTGGAAGAGACGGAAGAGATTCCTCTGATCTTCGCCATGATCGTCCGCCAATTCCGTCTGCTCGTGCAGACCCGCGCCATCCTCGATCGGCGCGGCAATTCGCAGACCGTGCAGAAAGAGCTCGGGCAGATTTCGTTCGTCGCGGATAAGCTCTGCCGTCAGGCGAACGCCTTCACCTCGGAGAAGCTCAAGCAGATTTATCAACAGCTGCTGGAGTTCGACTATCAATTCAAGACAAGTTCCTCGGAGCCCACGGCGGCGTTGGACCTCTTCGTCCTCGGTGTTGCCGATCTCCTTAAGAAAAAGTAAATTTGGAGTACAATCATCGGTATGGCAAAATATCTTCTTATCGACAGTCACGAAGACCTGGCTTATGAAACCATGCTCGGCGGGTTCGACTACACCCGTTCCGTCGCGGACAACCGCAGGTACAACCGCGGCACGGAGCCTTTTGAGAGTATGATCGGCTGGCCCGAACTTCAGGAAGCCGGTGCGGCGGTCGTCTTCTCGACGGTGTTCATCAGCCCGGATGTTCCCGGAGACACGGCGCATAAGTACGGTGAGACGATGTGGAGTAACCGCGATAATTTCCACGCCGCGGTGATGACGCAGCTGGATTTCTACGACCGGCTCACGAACGAACATCCGGATCAGTACCGCCGTATCTTCACCCGCGCCGACTATGACGAAGTGATGAAGAACGCCGCCCAAGGCGAACATCCCATCGGCCTCGTCACCCTGCTCGAAGGCTGCGAAGGCCTCCGCTCCTGGGAAGACCTCGAGCTCTACCGCGAACGCGGCGTACGCCTGATCGGCCCGGTCTGGGCGGGCGGACGCTGGTGCGCCGGTACGAAGACGAACAACATGATCGTCAAAGACGAGCTCTCGGACGACGGCCGCGAACTGCTCCGCCGGATGTCCGCGTTGGACTTCGTGCTCGACATTTCCCACATGAAGAACCACAGCGCCATGGACGCGCTGAACTTTTACGACGGCATTGTCTGCGCCTCCCACGCGAACTGTTACGCGCTGACGGAAGGGCTGCCGTATGAACGGATGCTGAAGGACGAGACGATCCGCGAACTCGTGTCGCGCGATGGTGTGATGGGCGTGATCCCCTTCAACTCCTTCCTGAACGCCGACTACGAACGCATGAAGCTGCCGCGCGAAGCGGTCACGCTGAATGACGTCGCCAATCACATTGACCACATCTGCCAGATCGCGGGCGACTCCCGCCATGCCGCGATCGGCTCCGATGCCGACGGCGGGTTCGGCTATCCCGACATTCCGTACGAAATGAACGACATGAGCGACCTGCCGAAATTGGCGGACGTGCTCGCGGACCGCGGTTATACCGAAGAGGACATCGCGAACGTCTTCCACGCCAATTGGCAGCGGATCCTGGAAAGGGCTTTGAAATGAGTGAAGAAAGCGTAAATTATCAAACCGAAACCGAAGCCGCCGTATCCGCGGAAGCGCAGGCCGCGGAAACCGTGCCCGAACCGGAAGAAGAACCGGCTCCCGTCCTGTATCCGCGCCGAAGGATCAAAGTTGGATTGCTGCTGACGCTGTTCGGTTTCCTGCTTGTCGCTTTGGGCGCCAAGCCCGAATTCTTCGGCATGGACCGCAGCCCGGTGATCGGCTTCGCGCAGACCACCTGCTTCCTCGTCGGCCTCGGCTTTATCTGCATCGGCGGGTATCTCTCCCTGATGAGCTTCTGGCCGCACGGCTACACCACTATCACCGCGGACTTCGGCACCCGTCTGGTTGCCACCGGCTGGCTGATTGCCGTTTTCTCCGGTATGGCGGACGTCTTCGGCATCGGTTCGCACCCGATGAGCGGATTGGTATACTTCGGCTACCTTCAATCCCTCGGCGTCGAGATCGGCGAGTTCGTGATTGCCGTCGGGCTGGTGATGATGGTCATGCCGAAGCACTCCTCCCTGCATTTGAAGCCGGAGGATAATGTCCGCAAGATTGACATGGGAGAGAAGAGATAGAGTAGAGACCAGAGACCAGAGACCAGATAACGTAATCGAAAGCCTGTTTCCATATTAAGAGAGACCAGAGACCAGAGACCAGATAACGTAATTGTGGCTGACCTTTGAATATCGAGCTAAGATAAAATGTGCGACTGCCCGACATTCAAAGCCTCGCTCCAACTATGTTATCCGGTCTCTGGTCTCTGGTCTCTGCCGCGTAGCGGCTCCGGTCTCTGGTCTCTTTATCATAAATTTTCCCAATTTTATAAAAGATCCGCCCCGATATGATATAATGTAACGGATTAAAAAATCCACACGCTCTCGGATTGAAGCAGGCGTGCTGCCGTGGGCAGTTCTGCCAAGAGTTGAAGAGAGCGGAGGAAACAAAACGCAAAAGGAGTTTTATATTATCATGACTAACGTTATTTCCATGAAAGCGTTACTCGAAAGCGGCGTCCATTTCGGTCATCGCACCAACAAATGGAACCCGGGCATGCGTCCGTATATCTTCACCGAACGCAACGGTATCCATATCATCGACCTTCAGCAGACCGCGAAGGCTCTGAACACCGCCTACGCGCTGGTTCGCGACACTGTCGCTTCCGGTAAGGACGTCCTGTTCATCGGTATCAAGCGCCAGGCTCAGGAAACCGTCAAGGAAGAAGCCATCCGCGCCGGTATGCCGTACGTCACCGAACGCTGGCTCGGCGGTATGCTGACCAACTTCACGACCATCTCCGCCCGTATCCGCGAACTCGAACGCCTGGAAAAACTCGTTGAGACCGGCGACATCAAGAAGCTGACCAAGAAGGAAGGCCTGATGATCGAGCGCGATATCGAACGTCTGCAGCTCCGCCTCTCCGGTGTCCGCAACATGAACGAACTGCCGGGTCTGGTCTTCGTCATCGACGTTGCCCGTGAAGCCACCGCTATCCATGAAGCCAACCTGAAGGGTATCCCCGTTGTTGCCATGGTTGACACCAACTGCGACCCGCGCAATGTGGACTACGTCATCCCGTCCAACGATGATGCCATCCGCGCCATCAAGCTCGTCGTCGGCAAGATCGCCGATGCCTGCATCGAAGGCAAGATGATGCGTGACGGCGGCGAAACCGCTTCCGTTGAATTCACCGCCGATACCGCCGCCGCTTCCGCCGGCCGTCTCGACAGCGATGACAACAACACCAAGGATGAGGACATCCTCGGCGCTTCCACCCTCGAAAAGATCAACGGCCAGGCCGCTGAATAATCACAACACATAAGGAATCAAAAATGGCTGACGTTACCATCACCAAAGAAATGATCGTTGACCTTCGCAACCAGACCGGTGCGGGCATCCTCGAATGCCGAAAAGCTCTCCAGAACGCCAACGGCGACATGAACGCCGCTCTGGATTTCCTCCGCGAGAAGGGCCTTGCCACTGCTCTGAAGCGCGCCACCCGCGAAGCTTCCGAAGGCATCGTTGAGCTCTATTCCCACATGGGCGGCCGCCTGGGCGTCATGCTCGAGCTGAACTGCGAAACCGACTTCGTCGCCAAGGGCGAAAAATTCCGCACCCTTGCTCATGACCTCGCTCTGCAGATCGCCGCTGCCGATCCCCTCTACATCAAGGAAGAGGACATCCCGGCCGAAGCGATTGACCGCGAGACCAAAGTCGCGATGAACAAGGCTATGGAAGAAGGCAAGAAGGAAGCCATCATCCCGAAGATCGTTGAAGGCGCCCTGAAGAAGTACAAGACCGAAACCGTCCTGCTCAACCAGCCCTTCGTCAAAGACGAATCCATCACCGTCCAGGACCTGCTGAACCAGAACATCGCTGCTCTCGGCGAAAACGTTGTTATCCGCCGCTTTGCCCGCTATGCTCTCGGTGAAACCACTCAGGCTTCCGAAGAGTAATTAATGAATTGAAAAAGGAGTCAACACAGTTGACTCCTTTTTTTTATAAGCGCCGGCAATGCCGGTCACGATCCGTATCCGACACACACAACTTGAAAGGAAGCAGCAGATGGAAGAACTGAAATACAAGCGCGTACTGATCAAATTCAGCGGTGAAGCCCTTGCCCCGCAGGGCTCGACCGGCATTGACCCCGCCGCGGCGAAGCAGATTGCCGCCACCGTGAAATCCGTCGCGGATCTCGGCGTCGAGGTTTCCATCGTTATCGGCGGCGGAAACATCTGGCGCGGTAAAATTGGTTTGGAATTAGGCATGGATCGTGCAACAGCAGATTATATGGGAATGCTGGCGACGGTCATGAACTCCCTCGCGCTGATGGATGCCCTCGAGCACGTCGGCGTGACCACCCGTGTTCAGACCGCGATTGAGATGCGTTCCGTCGCGGAGCCTTACATCCGCAGACGCGCCCTCCGCCACATTGAAAAGTCCCGTGTCGTGATCTTCGCCGGTGGGACGGGCAACCCGTATTTCACTACGGATACGGCTGCCGCGCTTCGCGCTGTTGAGATCAATGCCGACCTCCTGATCAAGGCAACCAAGGTCGACGGGATCTATGACAGCGATCCGAAGAAAAACCCGGACGCGAAGAAATTTGACTGCTTGACCTACATGGACGCTCTGGCCAAGCAGCTTCAAGTGATGGATGCGACGGCCATATCGCTCTGCATGGAAAACAAACTGCCTTTGATGGTCCTCAACCTTTGGGAAAAGGACGCGCTCAAGAAGGCAATCTGCGGTGAGAGAATCGGAACGTTGGTCGAAGCATAAGAACCGATCGATCCGCCGGACCGATCCGAATTTATTGTCTTCTTCCCCGAACGGGACGAAGGAATGACCCGAACGGTCCATATTTTATTGAGGAGTGCTTCTATGAAAAAAGCTCTTGTTATTCTGACGCTCGTCTTCGCGCTGATGGTTTCCGCCGTCGCTTTCGCTGATGACGCTGCTTCTTACACTGTCGTTTACAACGGCAATGACTGCGTCGCCGATGTCCCGACCGACGAGAACAGCTACGCCGCGGGTGACGAAGTCACCGTCCTGTTTGAGCCCATTACCTACAAAGATTATTTGATCTTCTTCGGCTGGGATATTGATGATGACGGCATCGCCGACTTCGGCTACAACTACAACACTTTCGAAATGCCGGAACATGATGTCGAACTGAAGGCCATCTGCGTCTCCGGTTACTCCGCTGCCCCGACCTGCGACGGCTGCCATCTGCACAGCAACCCCGTCAAGTCCACCGGCATCAAGTCTTTCACCTATTAATCCGATATTCTTTCAAAAACGTTTTTGAAAAGTGCCGGCCCCGCGCCGGCATTTTTGATTTAACGCTTTAACTTGTCGTACAAGCTTAAATCGTGTAATTTAATCACATATTCAACCGGTTGCCCCTTGCAAATGATAACGTATATGTGATAAAATAATACGCATAGCAGTAAAGAGTTTAAAATCAGAATCGAGATCCCTGTGTATGAGTGACAAGAACGTCCCCAATCCGCGAAAAGCTTTCTGTGTCCACGCGCATTTCTATCAGCCGCCCCGTGAAGATCCCCGCACCGGCGTGATCCCCAACGAACCGGGCGCCCAGCCTTACGACAATTGGAATGAGAAGATTTATGACCAGTGCTACCGCCCCAACGCGGAATTGGGCAACTTCGGCCGTATCAGCTTCAATATCGGGCCGACGCTCTTCGGCTGGCTTGAGAAGGAACACCCCGACACTTACCGGCTGATCCTCGATCAGGAGAACGAAGTCTTCAAACTGTACGGTTTCTCGAATGCCATGGCGCAGTCCTATAACCACTCCATCCTGCCGCTCGCGTCCCATGAGGACAAGGTCACCCAGGTGCAATGGGGCATCGCGGACTACGTCTACCGATTCGGTCACGCGCCGCAGGGGATGTGGATGCCGGAGACAGCGGTGGATATGGATACGCTGCGGGTCATGGCGGATGCCGGGATTGAGTACACCATCATGGCGCCCTGGCAGGGCGGCCGCCGCGGCGATATTGACTGCTCGCAGCCGTACCGCATCGAACTCGGCGAAGGCAAATCCATCGTCGGCTTCTTCTACGATGCCGACCTCAGCATGAAAGTCTCCTTCGTCCCCGAATCCACGGTCAACGCCGACGGCTTCATGTATGAGGAACTTCGTCCGAAGTTCCCGCCCGCCCCGCGTAAACCGCATCTGCACATGATCGCTACCGACGGCGAGCTTTACGGTCATCATCAACCCTTCCGCGACAAGTTCCTCGAATGGCTGACCACCGGCGCCCTTGAGAAAGAGCCGCTGACCCTGACCTTCCCCGCCCTCTACCTGCGGGATCACCCCGTGACGAAGAAGATCTCCGTCAAGAACAACACCTCTTGGTCCTGCCATCACGGCATCAAGCGTTGGAGCGGTGTCTGCGATTGCGCGGAACACGGCGAATGGAAGGGACCGATGCGCCACGCTTTCAACCGCATCGCCGACTACGTTGACAACGCCCAGCGCGAAGCCCTGGCGCCCTACGGCGTCGACTTCCTCGAATTCCGCGGCGAATACATTCACGTTCTCACCGGCGAAGAGACTGCCGACGCGCAGATCACCCGCCTGCTCGGGAACATCCCCGACGACGCGCGGAAGAAGCTCCTCCTCCTGATGCGCGCCCAGTACGAACGGCAGCGCATGTTCACCTCCTGCGGCTGGTTCTTCGGCGAGTTCGACCGCATCGAAGCCCGCAACAACCTCTCCTACGCGGCGATTGCCGTCTCCCTGCTGGAAGAAGCCACCGGCTGCAAGGATTACTACCGCAAGATTTACCGCGCCCTGAACCAGATCCGCAGCGCCGCCACCGGTGTCCGCGCGGGGACGCTCTTCGCGAACGCCGCGGGACGCAGCGACGATTGATATCCGTGTCATGATATTTGTCATGAAATTCGGACGAAAAACATTTTTGATTTATAATGTTCGTCATGGTTAAGATGAACTTCCGAAGCACCCGAGAAATGGAACCGTAGAGACCACTCAGCGGCGTGTTTTGGTATGTGTTTATTCAAACTCCGCTGCAGGGCGGAGTTTTTCTTTGAACCTTTGATTTTTATTTTCTTATTCATTTTGGAGGAATTATTATGTCCGATCAGATCAAAAAAGTATTGTTAGCCTATTCCGGCGGCCTTGACACCTCTGCCATCATCCCGTGGCTGAAGGACACCTACAACTGCGAAGTTGTCTGCTACTGCGCGAATGTCGGTCAGGAAGAAGAACTTGACGGCCTCGAAGAACGCGCGAAGGCTTCCGGCGCCAGCAAGCTTTACATTGACGACCTCACCGAGGAACTCTGCAAGGATTACATCTGGCCGCTCGTCAAGTCCGGCGCCGTCTATGAACGCAAGTATTACCTCGGCACTTCCATTGCCCGCCCGATCGTTGCCAAGCGCCTCGTCGACATCGCTCACATTGAGAACGCCGACGCCATCTGCCACGGCTGCACCGGCAAGGGCAACGACCAGGTCCGCCTCGAGAACGGCATCCACTCCCTCGACCCGTCCCTGAAGATCATCGCCCCGTGGCGTATCTGGGACTTCACTTCCCGCGAAGACCTCATCAATTACCTCGACGAAAAGGGCCTGGGCTATCCCGCTTCCGCGAAGAACCCGAAGCTCTTCTCCCGCGACCGCAACATTTGGCACATCAGCCACGAAGGCGGCCCGATCGAGAATATCGACTGGGAACCGGATGAATCCATTTGGGTTCTGACCTGCTCTCCGGAAGCCGCTCCCGACAAGCCGGAATACGTTGAGATCGAGTTCGAAGCCGGTGAAGCTGTTGCCGTCAACGGCGAGAAGCTTTCCCCTGCCAACATCGTCATGAAGCTGAACGAGATCGGCGGACGCAACGGCATCGGCCGCTGCGACATGGTTGAGAACCGCCTCGTCGGCATGAAGTCCCACGGTCTGTACGAGACCCCGGGCGGCACGATCCTGTGCTACGCTCACAATGAACTTGAGTTCGTCACCACCGACCGCGAGACCATGCACTACAAGGACGGCATGGCGCTGAAGTACGCCGAGCTGGTTTACAACGGCATGTGGTTCAGCCCGATTGTTGAGGCCATGAACGCCTTCTTCAACGAAGCCAACAAGTACGTCACCGGTTCCGTCAAGCTGAAGCTCTACAAGGGCAACATCATGGTCGCCGGCCGCAAACCGAAGTATAATCTCTATAATGATAAGTTCGCTTCCTTCGGCGACGTCTCCCTCTACGACCACAAGGACGCCAGCGGCTTCATCAGCTGCTTCAGCCTCCCCGGCAGAGTGATCGCCATGATGAAGAAAGAAACCGGTCTGACCGAGTAATAACGAAGTCCGCTCATCCACCGCTGAAGCGGTGTTGAGCGGAGAGACCAGAGACCGGAGACCAGATAACATTATCGAAGTCGGTCTCCGAAATCGAGCACTTAATACCTTCCCCTCAAGGGGCGACCGCTGACGCGGTCTTGACCTCATCCACCGCAAGCGGTCCCCCTTCCCCTCATAGGGGAAGGTAGGAAACGCTCCGCGAAAGGAGGAGCAATTTCCCGAACTCCGGCGGGGCGAAGCCCATCGCCGCCCGGGAAACGAACGCGGGACACCTTGTGGGGAGGTGAAGGCGGGGTTCCGCGACAAGCGGAACCCCGCCTTCTCAATATCCCGGCGCGGGAACGCATGCCCGACCGACAATATGCGATCCCTCCCGCGCCGCGCTGAACTTGGTGAGTGAGTTGCAATAAAAACAAGGCTGCCTTACCTGCAGTTGACAGCCCCTTTCTTACGGAGACAAACCTATGACGCAGAAGAATACCCTTTGGTCCGGCGGACGTCTCGGCGCCGAGCTGGACAAAGCCATGGCGGACCTCAACCGTTCGCTGGACATTGACAAACGAATGGCCGACCAGGACATCCGCGGATCGATCGCCTGGGCCGGCGCGACGCATGCCGCCGGGATCCTTTCCGACGGTGAACATGCCCTCATTTGCGAAGGCCTCGAGAAGGTTCGCAAGGAAATCGAGGACGGCACCTTCGTTTATCAGGACACCGACGAGGATATTCACACCGCCGTGGAACGCCGCCTGACCGAGATCGTCGGCCCCGTCGGCGGGAAGCTTCACACCGGACGCAGCCGCAATGACCAGGTCGTGACCGACTTCCGTCTGTGGATGAAGGACACCGTTCCCGAACTCGAAGAGGGTCTCAAGGCGCTGCAGGAGTCTTTCCTCGAACGCGCCCGCCGCGACATCGACGTCTACGTCTCCGGTTACACCCACTTCCAGCAGGCCCAGCCGATCCTCCTCAGCCATTGGTGGATGAGCCACTTCTGGGCCCTTGACCGCGACCGCCAGCGCCTGCAGGAATGCCTGCAGCACGCCGACAGCATGCCGCTCGGCTGCGGCGCCCTTGCCGGCACCGCCTACCCGGTGGACCGCTTCGACCTCGCCGAATCCCTTGGCTTCGCCATTCCCGCGCCGAACAGCCTGGATGCCGTCTCCGACCGCGACTTCGCCTGCGACTTCCTGTATTGGGCCGCGATGCTTTCCATGCATCTCAGCCGCTGCGCCGAGGCGATGATCCTTTACTCCACGATGGAATTCGGCTACCTCACCCTGTCCGACGCCTTCTCGACCGGCTCATCCCTGATGCCGCAGAAGAAGAACCCCGACTCCCTCGAGCTCATCCGCGGGAAAGCCGGGATGCAGAGCGGACGGCTGTTCTCCCTGTTGAGCTCGCTGAAGGGGCTCGCGTCCGCCTACGATAAGGACCTGCAGGAAGACAAACAGCTCGTCTTCGCCGCTGCCGATACCGCCGCGCTCGTCATGAACGTCATGAAGGGCGTCCTCGACACCCTGACGGTGAACAAAGACCGCTGCATGCAGACCATCAACACCCAGGCCCTCGCGACCGACATTGCCGACTACCTCGTCAAGAAAGGCCTCCCCTTCCGCGACGCCCATCACGTCGTCGGCCGCGCCGTCAAGCTCAGCGAGACCATGAAATGCGACCTCAAGGACATCCCCCTCGACAAATGGCAGGAGCTCAATCCCCTCTTCGCCGACGATGTCTATGCCGTCTTCTCGGTGGAGAACTCCGTTGATCAACGCTGCGCCTGGGGCGGCACCGCCCGCTTCCGCGTCCTCGAGCAGATCCGCTTCGGGGAGAAGGTGTTGAAAAGCAGTTAGGAGTGAGGAGTGAGGAATTAGGAGTGAGAAGAGACCAGAGACCAGTAACCGGATAACATAAATGGGCATAACTTCTAACCGGGGAAGACGCCGGTTAATATGACGCCCAATTTTTGAAGACC
>CAVIKW010000048.1:0-14361 GCA_963643375.1 Flexilinea sp.
CTGTTATACCGGCACAAGGAGATAAGACAAAAATGGCAGAGAACCTCAACGAGCGCAAGCGCCCTTTGTATCTTCAATTGGTCGACGATATTATTGAGAATATCGAAGAGAATATTTACAAACCGGGCGACAAGCTGCCTTCCATCCGCCATATGAGCGAATCGCGAGGCATCAGCATCATGACGGTGCTGAAGTCCTACCAGGAGCTGCTCCTCCGCGGATACCTGATCTCCAAACCGCAGTCCGGTTATTATGTCGCCGCCCGCCAGGATCTCAACGCCGTTCACAAAACGGTGGAGCTCTCCTCCCCGAAACATGTGGAAATGCCGGATATGACCCGCATGGTACTGGTGGACTCGAGCGATGAGACGCTGATCCCGCTGGGGTCGGGGGTTCCTTCTCAGAGCCTGCTGCCGGTGACGAAACTCTCGCGTATCACTGCCAAGCTCCTGCAGTCCGAACAGATTCCGCTGCAGATCACCGGTTCGGCGGAAGGCATCCCGGAGCTCCGTCTGCAGCTGGCGAAGCATATGTTCCTCGCCGGCACGCCGACCCAGGCGGATGACATCATCGTGACCTCCGGCTGCAACGAAGCGCTGTTCATCGCCCTCTCCGTTGTCTGCAACCCGGGGGACTTGGTGGCGGTGGAATCTCCCTGCTATTTCGGCGTGCTGCAGATCCTGCAGGAACTCGGTCTGCGGGCGATTGAGATCCCTTCTTCCGATGAAGGTATTAACTCGGACGCGCTGCGTTCCGCCCTGGAGACGAACCCGATCAAGGCGGTTTACGTCAACCCGAACTGCAACAACCCGCGCGGCGGCATCATGGCCGAGACGGAGAAAAAGAAGCTCGCGTCCCTCATTGAGGAATACAATGTGCCGCTCATCGAGGATGACTCCATCGGCGACCTGTACTTCGGCAAGACCCGCCCCGGCACAATCAAGGCTTACGACCGCAAGGGCTTGGTCATTTACTGCTCCTCCTTCTCGAAGGTGCTCGCGCCGTCTTACCGCATCGGCTGGATCATCCCCGGCAAATTCCGCAAGCAGGTCATTCAGTTCAAGCACGCGCTGAACCTTGCCACCTCTCCGCTCCTGCAGCAGGCCATTGCCCAATACCTGGCGCACGGCAGCTTCGAGCGTCAGATGCACAAAGCCCGCGCCGCCTATCGCCAGAAGATTGAGGGCATGTCCGACTACATTCGGGAAATGTTCCCGCAGGGGACGACCGTCAGCAATCCGCAGGGCGGGTTCTTCCTCTGGGTGCAGCTGCCGAGCGAGATCGACACGCTGAACCTCTACTACCGGGCGCGCGAAAAGAACATCTCCCTCGCGCCGGGCGGGATGTTCTCGGTCAATAATACGTACTCAAATTGTTTGCGGATGAATGCCGCGCCGTTCACACCCGAGATGAAGCCGATCTTCAGAACACTGGCTTCACTCGTCAGCGGGATGCTGCCGGACTGAAACTGCCGGCAGCTTAAAAATGAAAGCGCCTGTTACCAGGCGCCGGGGAAGCGGAACACACCGCTGTGCAATGTCTCGACATCGTTCACATCCGGATGGGAAGCGAACACCGCGGACGGATGATAGAGATACAGCCAATGCGGGTTGCGGTTGAGGTAGGTGATCACCTTCGCGTACCGGCGTTCGCGGTCGGTAATGTCGCTCTCGACATTCGCCTCATGGATCAGACGCTGAACTTCAAGGTCCTTGATGCCCTGCCACACCGGGCCGGGGTTCTCGCAGTCGATGGTGTCCCGCAGCAGACGGTAGGTGCTGGAATTCATGGTGTGCATGATCATGATGTCGCCGAGGTTTCCTTCGCACACTTTGTCGTAATACTCATTCTCGTCTTCATAATGATCCACGCGGACCTTCAAACCGACATCCTCAAGGTACTGCGCGATCATATCCGCGAGCGCGAATGACTCCTTCGGGTAGCCCTTGGCGGCGGTGATGACGACTTCCTCGGAGGTGTCCACCTTCGCGAAGAGACGCCGCGCTTCTTCCGGTTCGTACGGAATCGGAGCCAGCGGACTGGAGCAGCCGCAGTGATAAGGGCTGACCACGGACGAAGACATTCGGGCGTGACCGTCCAACAGGGTGTTGATGATATGCATGGAGTCCACCGCGAGGTTCACCGCGCGGCGCGCGAGCGGATCATTGAAGGGAGCGCGGTAGCCGTTGAGCATGCCCATGACGCTCTGGTTCAGGCGGCATTCCCACCAGAAGTTCCCGTCATTCTGTTCCGAGCGCGGGACCTCATTCAGGCCGGAGACGATGTGCACGTCGCCCTTTCGCAGCATCTCAACCCGTTTCAGCGGATCGGGCTCGACGAAGAACGTGATCTGTTTATAAGCGGAGAGATACTTCAGTCCGGTCAGTTTGTTCAGGCGGATGGATTTATTCGCCCAGTAGTTGGAGTATTTATAGCTGCCGGTGCCGACGATGCGCTTTCCCAGGCGGTTGGGCTTCAGAATCGGGATGGAGCTGAGGATCTCCGCGATATCACCGCTGGGGTTCTCACAGACAGCCTCAAGCGCGTAGCGGTTCAGGATATGGAACGTTACGCCCTTCAAGTACCGCGCGTACGCGCTTGTTCGGCCTCGGTCGTCGGGGTTTTTTATAAAATAATCGATATTGTCGACGACATCCGCGACCGTGCAGGGGGTGCTGTCATTGAATATCGCGTTCTGCGGAATGTAGAAAAGCCAGCGGCGTCCCTTTTGGAACACCTGCCAGCTGCGTGCCAAGGCCGGCCATACTTTTCCGTCATACAGGCGGATCAGCGGCTCGGAAATCAAATTCACGACATCCAATACTTCGGGGTTGTATGTGGTTCGGTCGAGCTTTGATTCATCATAACTCGGGATACCTACTCTGATTTTTTCTTCCATAAGATTGTCCTCTGTACTTCACAAACATGATCCCGTCATTGCATGATAGAACTACTCACGTAGACGCTGATAGTCAATTGTACTATAAAATGCCGATTTAATTTATGATTTTTTTGTGATATCCGAAACGTTTTCGTCGATGTTTTCTTCGATGTCAGTCCGTTCGGCAATGAACGGACCGCGCTTTTTTAAACAAAAACTGCCGATGCGCGTTCACACCGGCAGGATATTTTTCTCGGAAATTACGCTTCGGCTGCTTTCTTCACGATGTCAAAAATCTTATCGTAGAGGTCCCGCTGCCCGACGCCGGTGATGAGCGGCACACCGGAAAGAACCGGTACGTCATAGCCGTGTCTCCAAATGGCTGTCGCGACCACTAAGTCGACGGGGCTGCTTTTCATCAGACGGTCGGCATCACTGACCCGGCCTTTCATCACATTGATCTGTACACCGCGGCTTTTGGCTTCTTTTTCAATTTTGGCAGCGGCAAGGGTAGATGTGGCGATAGAAGACCCGCACATGACGAGGACAGTGGGTACTTTCATTTCCGTTTTACTCCTTTTCTGAGCAGCAGCCGATGTCAGAAGAAACCGTCTGCGAATTTTTCAGATTTAAATTATAGCAAAAACCCGGGTTTTTTTGCAGCTAACATAAGACAATACTTTGACGTGACTTCAATCACTTCAATCAATTCAATCACTCGCCGCGGATTGTGAACTCCGTTTCATGCAGGCGATTAGGAAATCCATATTCTCCGACTCGGCGAATTGCTTCATCAACGCCTCATCCGAGATGAAGTCCGACAGCGCCTGCAGGAAGTCAATGTGGGCGTCCGCGTCCGGAATCAGCAGCAGGAACACGAACCGCGCCTTCACAGGGCCGCCTTCACCGCCCATCGGTTCGAAGCCGGCGGGCTTCTCAAGCGCCGCGGTGATCAACGCCGGCTCGGCCGTCCACGCCGCGTCGGTATGCGGGATGGCAAGGTCGACCGCCGCGTGCAGCCCGGTCGCGTACATCTCTTCGCGGGCGAGCAGCGCTTCGGTGAAGCCATCCTTCGCCCAGCCGCGGGCCAGGGCCTCACCGGCCATTTTCGTCAGCAGCTCCTGCCGGGTCAGCTCTTCATCGTAACGAAGATTGACGATATGCTCCCAAATTGTTTTCGCCATAACGCACCTCTTGATTTTTGCAGTCAAATACGAATATACCACGAATTCGGCGTCCCGCGTTTTCCCCGATGAAATACGCCGTCATTTGCCCGAACAGAGTATAATGGTTGTTATGGAAAATATTGGCATCAAACCGGAAGTGAATTTATTGACCTCGCCGCGCTGGACGGATTACAAACTGCTCGACAGCGGAGACGGACGGAAGCTGGAGCAGTTCGGCCCGTACCGCTTCATCCGCCCGGAAGCGGAAGCCGTCTGGCGTCCGCGTATGGACGAAAGCGAATGGAAGAAAGCCTCCGCGGAGTTTATCCCGACTGCCGAGGAGAACGGCGGGCATTGGAAGCAGTATAAAAAGGTCGCCGAGAGCTGGAACCTCCGCTACCGTCACCTGACGCTCAAAGCGCAGCTGGCGAACTCGAAGCAGCTGGGCGTCTTCCCCGAACAGGCCTGCCATTGGGACTGGGTCGGCGAGCGCATCCGCAAAGCCGGGCATCAGCCGTTCAAGGTGCTGAACCTCTTCGGCTACACCGGCGCGATCTCGATGGCGTGCGCGGCTGCCGGGGCGAATGTCACCCACCTCGACGCTTCGAAGAAGGCCGTCGCCTGGGCCAAGGAAAATCAGGAGCTGAGCAAGGTCCCGCAGGACAAGATCCGCTGGATCCTGGACGACGCGTTGAAATTCGTGCGCCGTGAATACCGCCGCGGCTCCCTGTACGAAGGCGTCATTTTGGACCCGCCGAAATTCGGGCGCGGTCCGAAGGGCGAGGTCTGGGAATTCTACAAAGGCTTCCCGGAGCTGCTCGAGGCCTGCGCGGGCGTCCTGTCCGAACGCGCGGACTTCATGCTGGTGACCGCCTACGCGGTGAAGGCCTCCTCCGTGACGCTCTATAACGCCATCCGCGAGAAGACGCTCTCCCACGGCGGCATTGTCTCCGTCGGGGAGGTCTGCAACCAAGACCTCGCCGGCCGTCTGCTCTCCATGGCGGTCTACGGCCGCTGGATGAGGGATTGAACGAACACTGTTTCCGGTATTTGCTTTAGAAAAAATATAACAGAGGTATGAAACTATGAAAATGGCAGTGATCGGCGCGGGCATGATGGGCAGCGCCATTGTGAAAGGAATCGTCAACAAGAACGTATTGAAGGCGTCGGATATCTTCATCAGCGACGCCGCGGCCGATAAAGTCAATCAATTGCATGACACCCTCGGCACTTCCTGCGCCGCCTCGAATATCGACGCGGTCAGCGGGGCGGATGTCGTCCTCATCGCGGTGAAGCCGCAGTTCCTCGCGGATGTCGCCGCCGAGATCAAGGGACACATCTCCGAAGACGCGCTGCTCATGACGATCGTCGTGGGCGTCCCGACAAGCTATTATCCCGAAGCGATGGGCGTGAAGCGCATCGTCCGCGTCATGCCGAACACGCCGGCGCAGGTCGGTGAAGGCGTCTGCGCTTGGTACGCCGCGGGTCCTGTCTCCGCGGAACAGAAGAAGCTCGCGGAGAACATTCTCGCCGCGCTGGGGATGCAGTTCGAGGCGAACCGCGAGAACATGCTCGACCTCGTCACCGCTGTCAGCGGCTCCGGCCCGGCCTATGTCTTCCTCTTCATCGAAGCCATGACCGACACCGCCGTTCATATGGGCATCCCGCGCCCGACCGCGCAGCAGATCGCCCTGCAGACTGTCCTCGGCTCGGCTGAATACATGAAGCAGTCCGGCAAGCATCCCGTCATCCTGAAGAACGAAGTCACCTCCCCCGGCGGCACCACCGCGGAAGCGCTGGCCGTCATGGAGAAGGAAGGCCTCCGCACCGCGCTGGCGGACGGCATGTGGGCCTGCCTGAACCGCACCATTGAACTGGGCAAGAAATAAATGAAAGTATTCTTCGACACGATCGGCTGCCGCCTGAATCAGGCGGAAATTGAACGCTACGCCGCGCAGTTCACCGCCCGCGGGCATGAGCTCGCCGCGAACGCAGACGAGGCGGATTTGGTAGTCGTCAACACCTGTTCCGTCACCGCGGCCGCCGCTTCGGACTCCCGCGGCAAGGTCCGCTCCGCCGCAAAGAACGGCGCGCAGGTTGTCGTCACCGGCTGCTGGAGCAGCATGGAGCCGCAGATCGCGGCCGCCATGGACGGGGTGAAGCTGGTCGTGCCGAATGAAGAGAAAGACGACCTCACCGCGCTGACCTTGGGCATCGCGCCCGAGGAGTTCGACATTGAGCCGCTGAAGCGCGTCACCCTCCCCGGCATCCACGCGCGCACCCGCGCCTTCATCAAAGTGCAGGACGGCTGCGACAATCACTGTACCTTCTGCGTCACGCACATCGTCCGCGGCAAGGCACGCAGCGTGGACACCGACCGCATTCTGAAGGACGTCCAAGCGGCCGTCAACGCGGGCGGGAAGGAAATCGTCCTCACCGGTGTCAACCTCGGCGCCTGGGGACTGGACCTCGACCCCGAACGGGAACTCGCGGACCTGATTGAATTCCTGCTGAAGGAGACCGACATCCCGCGCATCCGCCTCTCCTCGCTGGAGTCGTGGAACCTCTCCGACCGCTTCCTGCGCCTGTGGGAGAACCCGCGGATGTGTCCGCACTTCCATCTGCCGCTGCAGTCGGGGTCGCCGTCCGTCCTGCACCGCATGGTCCGCCGCACCACACCGGAGGAATTCCGCCGCTTGGTCACCGCCGCCATGGAAATCAACCCGGACTTCGCCATCACCACGGATGTGATTGCGGGCTTCCCGGGTGAGACGGATGAGGAATTCGCGGAGACGCTGGACTTCATCCGCTCCCTGCGCTTCGCGGGCGGGCACGTCTTCCCCTACTCCCCGCGTCCCGGCACCGCCGCGGCGCGAATGGCGGGGCAGCTCCCGAAAGCGGTTCAGAAAGAACGCGCCAAGCAGCTTCGAGACGAATTCGAACGCCAGGCGGAGCTCTTCGCGAATTCATTCGTCGGCACCGAGCAGCAGGTCCTTTGGGAATCCTCACGCCCGCTGCCCGAAGGCGGATATGAAACGCACGGCCTGACCGGGAATTACCTCACCGTTCGGAAAGTTTTCCCGCAGCCGATGCATAATAAAATCGAGACCGTCAAGCTCGGCACACCGATTGACGGCGTGCTGACAGTTGATGAGAGAGGATAAACGATGAGCAAAGTCCATTTTATTGAAAACAGAGATTATGTGTATGTAGAGCTCCCCGACGGACGCAAAATCGCCGGTCCCCGCGGCTCCACGGTTGAGGAATTCCTGTCCCTGATCGTCGATGAACTTCCCGCCGATCTGATGGCCGGGATGGTCAACGGCGAACTTCGCGAGCTCGGGTATAAGCTCCTCCACGACGCCGTCATCCGCCCGATCACCATGGCCGGGAAAGACGGCATGGTCATCTACAAACGCTCGCTGGGCTTTCTGACCGCGGCCTGCTTCGAGAAGCTCTTCCCGACCCTGCAGCTCGAAGTCAAGCACTCCATCAACGGCGGCGGTACCCTCTGCACCGTCAGCGGCGGCGAATTCACGGATGGCGACCGCAAGGCGCTGGAAGCCGAAATGCGCGATATGGTTGCCAAGAATCTGCCCATCACCCGCAAAGAGATTCCCCTCGAGGAAGCGCGCGAGATCTTCCGCGCCAAGGGACAGCAGGACAAGCTCGACCTCCTGAAATACCGCAAAAAGGATTATCTCGTCACCTATACCATGGGTGACTTCCAAAACTACTTCTACGGCTACATGGTCCCGTCGTCCGGCTACCTGAAGTATTTCAGGCTTGAGAAAGCCGGCGAGAAGAACCAATTCCTGCTGCGCTTCCCGCGCCACGGTACTTCTACCGAGATCAAGCCGCTGACGAAATACAAGCGCCTGCAGCCGATTTTCGCCGAATACAACAACTGGCAGAAGCGCCTGGACATCGACACCATCAGCTCCATCAACCGCGCCATCGACGAGAAGCGCATCGAGGAAGTCATCCTCGTCTCCGAATCCCTGCAGAACCGCGAGTTCCTGCGCGCCGCGGAAGCCATTGCCGCCAACCCGAAGATCCGCATGGTCCTGATCGCGGGCCCGTCCTCCTCCGGGAAGACGACCTCCTCCAAGCGCCTCTCCATTGAGCTGCTGGCGCGCGGCATTTCGCCGATCCCTGTGGCGATGGACGACTTCTACGTGCCGCGTGATCAGTCTCCGCGCGATGAAAACGGCGAATACGACTTCGAGGATGTGAAGGCGCTGAGAATTGAGCATTTCAAGGACTGCATGAGCCGCCTCATCAAAGGCGAGGAAGTGCAGATGCCGCGTTACAACTTCAAAACCGGTCTGCCGGAAGACGGCAACATCCTCAAGCTGAAAGAGAACCAGATCCTCATCGTGGAAGGCATTCACGGTCTGAACCCGATCATGACCGCGGACCTGCCGGAGGACAGCATCTTCCGCATCTTCATCTCCCCGATGACCCAGGTCAACATGGATCATTACAACCGCGTCTCCATCACCGACGTGCGCCTGCTCCGCCGCATCGTCCGCGACTTCCGCGACCGCGGCTGTTCCGCGAAGGACACCATCGCCCGCTGGGAATCCGTCCGCAACGGGGAAGATAAATACATCATCCCCTATCAGGACACGGCGGACATGTTCATCAACACCTCGCTGGTGTATGAGCTCTCCGCGCTGAAGAGCCTGGCCGAACCCGCCCTGCGTATGGTTCCCTGGGGCTCGGATGAGTACTCCGACGCGAAACGCCTGCTGACCCTTCTCGAATGGGTCGAGCCGCTGGACCTTTCTCTCGTCCCGGCGAACTCCATTCTCTCCGAATTCGTCGGCGGCTCGAACCTGGCGAACTTCGTCGCCTGGGGAGCGTAATCATTGACCGATATCGACCCGACCCCGCTGCAGCGGCAGATCATTGAAGCGCCGCTCGACGCCCGCGTCAACCTCGTCGGTTATGCCGGCTGCGGCAAGTCAACCGCCGCGGCGCTGCGGGTTCGGTACATTCTTGAACACGACACAAAATGGCCGGAGGTGATGATCTTCACCCCCGGCCGGGCTTATTCAACAGCCTACGACGACCTCATCTCGGCGGATGGCATCCGCCCGACCGTGACAAGCTGCAACAGCTTCATGCAGCGCTGTTTAAAACTCTTCTGGCCGATCATCTCCGACAAAGCCGGCACCGGGCATCCGAACGAATACCCGATGTTCCTGACCATCGAGACCGCGCAGATCATCATGGCGAAGCTGATCCGCGGGCGCATGGATGACGGCTACTTCTCCGCCCTCGCTTCCTCCAAAAGCCGCATCTTCAATCAAGTCCTCGTCGGCATGCACAAATGCGCCGCGGCGGAAATCCCATACGAAAAATACGCCGCGACCCTCTCCGGCACCTGGGGCGGCGATGCCGCTTTGCTGCCGGTCTTCGAACAGGCGCTGGAATGCGGCAAGCTCTTCCGTGAGGTCTGCCTCAAAAACGACCTCTTGGATTACTCTCTGCAGACGGAGCTCTTCATCAACCGCCTGCTGCCGAATCCCCTGTTCCGCGAATGGGTCAAGCGGCAGGAATATCATTTCATTTTTGACAACACCGAGGAGGAAGTCCCCGCGGCGCACCATGTCGTGCGTGAATTGGCGGACGCCTTCCGTTCCATCCTGCTCATCAGCGATACCGGCGGCGGATACCGCAACTTCATGGGCTGCGACCCGATCTCCGCGGGTGAATTGAGTACGCTCTGTACGGAAACCGTGGAAATGAACGACTCCTTCGTCTGCGAACCCGCGATCGCCGCCCTGAGCCGCGTGATCGGCGACCCGACCTTGGCGAACGCGGACCTTGCCGTCAGTCCGCGTTCCGCGTTCAGCTTCTCCGCCTCCGCGGCCTATCCCGAAATGATCAAAAAAGCCGTCAGCGACACCGCCGAGCTGGTCAACGTCAAAGGCGTCCCGCCGAAGGACATCGTCATCCTGGCGCCGCTCGTCAGCGACGTGCTTTATACCTCGATGGAGCGCGAATTCCGCGACCACGGCATCAAAGTCTATCTGCGCCGTCCGTCCCGTCCGCTGATCAATGAATCCATCACCCGCAGCCTGCTGACCCTCTGCGAATTGGTACGGCCGGTCGGCGGCATCACCGTGCGCATGCTCGACATCGTTCAGATGATGCAGACCTTCATCGAAGGACTCGACCCGATGCGCGGCAATCTGCTCGTCAGCCGCACCTTCCGCCCGCGCGAATCCCACGCGCCGAACGTCAACGAATACGACATCAAGCCCTTCGAGAGCATCTCCGAAGAGGCCCGTTCACGCATCCCCGCCGAGATCGCGGACCGCTTCGAAATTCTCCGTCGCTGGATCGAAAGCCGGCGCCGCGCGGACGACAACTCCCCGGAGATCATCATCACCCGCTTCTTCAACGAAGTGCTGACGCGGCCCGGCTTCAAGCGCTCCGAGGAGATCAACCTCGGCGTCCGCAAGGCCGCGGAGTCCATGGAGAAGTTCCGCGCCGTCTTGGATTACATCGCCGGGCGCGCTCCCGAGACGACGGAGCAGCTCCCCGACTGGGGGGATTACTTCGCCCTCATCGGCCTCGGCATGGTCTCCGCGCAGTATTACGAAGAAGTCTACGCGCAGCCGGAGGACAGCATTCTCGTGTCACTGACCTCCGCCTACCTCCCGATGAACCGCCCCGCGGCCTATCAAATCTGGCTGAACGCCGGCGCGCCCCGCTGGTGGGAACGCTTCTACGGCGAGCTGACGAACGACATCGTCCTCTCAAAACGCTGGCAGGATGGCCGCAAATGGGACGTCCTCACCGCGTCGCAATACAACGACGCGCACATGAATTCGCAGATCCGCGGGCTGCTCAGCCGCTGCCGCAGACAGGTGCGGATTTACGCCAGCGACCGCAGCGAATCCGGCATGGAGCAGCGCTCCAAACTGCTGACGACCTTCGCCACGCTCATGCGCCGCTTCAAGGCGGATAAGCCCACCGAACCCATCCCCGAAGTCGATCCTCCGCTGATGATCCGCGAGGAAGAGCCGGTCTATCCCGGCTTCAGCGACGAACCTTCCATGGACATACTGCTCCGCCGCGCGGGAGCTGTCATTGACTGGGGCCTTGACGATACCGGGGATAACGGGAGGGAGAAATGAATTTCAAACTCCGCGTAAAACAGCAGGAAGTTTACGACTACACCGGCGGGACAATGGGCGTCTCCGCGGTGCCAGGCAGCGGCAAGACCTTCACGCTCTCCGCGCTGGCGGCCAAACTTGTCGAACGCCTGATTGACGAAGGGCGCGTTGATGAAGAGACCGGCACCGAACGCGAAGTGCTGATCGTGACCTTCTCCAACGCCGCGGCCTCGAACTTCGCCGCCCGCATCGGCGCCATTCTCTCCGACAACGGCCTCGTCCCCGGCGTCGGTTATAAAGTCTGCACCCTGCACAGCATGGCCCTCGAGATCATCCGCGGACATACGCAGCAATTGGGCATCGCGGACGAATTCGAAGTCCTCGACGAGCTCAGTTCAAACGCCATCCTCGATGAAGCTGTCCGTCTCTGGCTGGCAGACGACATCCGCGACACTTTTGACGCCATCGTTGACCCGAACCTGACCGATAGGCTTCAGGATCTCAAGTTCGCCGAAAAATGGACGCCCGACATTACCCGCCTCTGCAAGAATGTCATCTCGCAGGCGAAGGACTACCACATCACGCCGGATGAGCTTCGCGAACGCCTCGACCATGTCGACGATCCCTTCGCCGAGCAGCTGCTCACGGCGGTGTGTTCCGTCTACACGCTTTATCAAAACCGTCTGCGAAACTACCCCGCGGTTGACTTCGCCGACCTGATGTTTTACGCCCACCGCCTTCTCACCGCCGATTCCGGATACCTGACGCATCTGCAGATCCGCTGGCCGTACATCCTTGAAGACGAGGCGCAGGACAGCTCGCTGATCCAGGAAGAGGTCCTCAAAATGCTGACCGCCCGCTCCGGCAACTGGGTCCGCGTCGGCGACCCGAACCAGGCCATCAACGAGACCTTCACCACGGCCGACCCGAAATATCTGCGGAACTTCATGCGCGCGGCGGAGCGTTCCGTCACCATGAACGAAGCCGGACGCAGCTCCCGTTCCATCCTGACCCAGGCGAACCGCCTCGTCAAGTGGGTCGTGAACGCGCATCCCAACATACTCTGCCGGGACGCGCTCGCCCCGACGTACGTCTCCATGACTGCCAAAGACGACCGCCAGAAGAACCCGGAGGACGATCCCAAGCGGATTTACTACGACGGGCGTCTTTACTCCCCGGATAACGAGATCACTGCCGTCTGCGCCGCGGCATCCAAGCACGCGGCCGAACATCCGACGGAGACGATCGCCATCCTCGTCCCCGGCAACGACTTCGGCAAGCAGTTCGTCGACCAACTGGCGAATTACCCGGTGGAAGTTATTGAAGTGCTGCGGAGCACCAAAAAAGCCCGCGCCGCCGCGGATATCATCGCAAGGGTCTTCGAATGGATGTCCATGCCGCTGAACAGAGAACGGATGCTGAACCTCTTCGACTTCATCTATAACGAGGCCGAGAAGGGCGAGTTCTTCATCACGTCCGAGGACGGCACGGTCATCAAGGAACTCCTCGGCGCCTTCCGCCATCCGGAAGACTTCTTCTATCCGCTCGCGAAAGAGGACCTCGACGCACTCCCCGAACTCGCGGAAGCCGACGAATTCCATCTCCAGATCGTGATGCGCTTCCGCGGGCTGCTGCGCCGGTGGCTGGATGCGCGCTTCCTGCCTTACGACCAGCTCGTCCTCCTCATCGCGCAGGACCTTTTCACGAACTCGGACGACCTCTGCACGGCAAGCCTGCTCGGCGGGATGCTTGCGCAGACCGCCCGCCTCAATCCCGGCCAGACGCTGGAATCCGCCGCGAAGGAGATCACGGACGCGGTCAGGACCGGCAGCCTGTCATTCGGGATGGGCGCCGACACGCAGTTCAACCCGAACGCCTATCCGGGCAAAGTCGTCGTCACCACCTTCCATAAGTCCAAGGGGCTGGAATGGGATCAGGTCTTCCTCACCAGCTGCAACAACTACGACTTCCCGGACGGCATGCCGCACGATTTCAGCCGCCGCAGAGCCGATCCTTCGTACGCCCGCGGACGGCTTGACATTCAGGCCGAGACGCTGCAGGCATTGAAGGCCGCCGTCTTCCCGGACGAATACCCGGTTTATCACTGCGGGGACGGCACCGAACAGGCCTGGCTGAACGGCGTCCGCGAGCGCATGCGCCTGCTCTATGTCGGCATCACCCGCGCCAAAAAGGGGCTGTACATCTCCTTCAACAACGGCCGTTTCGGTACGCAGGGGGAGTCGAACGCGGTCCATAATATCCGCCGCGTCTGGGAAAACCGTTGAGATAAGGAGACGCCATGCTGACGATCACACAAAGCCGCATCCGCATGTATCAAGCCTGTCCGCGCGCCTACTTCCTGAAGTACGTGCGGCAGCTCGTATGGCCATCGACCAACGCCCGCAATTTCAACACCGACACCGGCTCTCACTTCCACACCATGGTCAAGCAGCTCCTCCTCGGCCTCCCCGCGGACCGCGTCCGCGCGGGCTGCGTGGATGACAAAGAACGCGGGCTGCTCGACTCATTCCTGGTCAACAACCCGCTCGAAGGCTGCTCGCCGATCTACACGGAGAAAAAGCTCACCGCCCTCCACGCCGGCGTCCTCTGGGAAGGCATCTTCGACGTCCTCGCCTTCCGCGGGGATAAACTGCTGATCTTCGACTGGAAAACATCCGCCCGCGCCGCGTCCCGCGCCGCCTGCATGGATTCACCGCAGACGCATCTCTACCGCTTCATCGCCAAACGCCGCGGCGGCCGCCTGCTCGGACGGAGTGAGGAATTCCCGGCGGAAAACATTGAGATGATCTATTGGTACCCCGCCCACCCGGACACCCCCGTGGAGCTGCCTTACTCGGAGAAAGCCTACCTGCAGGAGCTCGCCTACCTCAACGACAAAGCCCGCGCCATGTCCGCCGAAGACGAAGCCTCCTATTCGCAAACGGACGACACGACCCAATGCGCATCCTGCCCCTACCGCGCCTACTGCGGCCGAGACATCCCTTCGCCCGAAGAGCCGGCGCCGGACTACGCCGACGCCTTTCAGGCAGCCTTTACCTTCCCCGACCTCCCGCAGCCGGACGATCCGCAAGAAGTCAACTTCTGACAGGGAAGCGAACGCCCCCATTCAACCGCGCTTAAGCCTTCCCCTCGAGGGGAAGGGGGACCGCTTGCGGTGGAT
>CAVIKW010000049.1:0-14253 GCA_963643375.1 Flexilinea sp.
TATAGCATGAAACGGCCGGTGCGGACCTCCGTTCGAGTTAGAGTTTCGTCAGAAATAAGCCGCTTCGCGGCAGAGACCAGAGACCAGAGACCGGATAACATAATCGAAAGCATTTTTCCATATCGAGCACGTTTGTGAAAGAGAGACCGGAGACCAGAGACCGGATAACATAATTGGAGCGAGTATTCTAACATCGATCGTGTTTTAAGTTTAGCGCGGTCATTATTCGAAGACCCGCTGCAATTTCGTTATCCGGTCTCTGGTCTCTGGTCTCTTTAAAAACCGCGCCCGCCATTCGCAGTCTCGCTCCATCTATGTTATCCGGTCTCTGGTCTCCGGTCTCTTTCCCATCCGCAATACAAAAAGCGCCCGAGGACCGGGCGCTGTTTTGTAATGCATCTACGACTTATTTGATAATCGCCTCTTCCCACATTTCGGGAGCTTTGAGGCCGAGGATCTTGGCAACGGTCGCCGCGCAGTTCGCGAGGCCGAAATTGCCGTCTTTCATCTCGTAACGGGTGTCCTTGTCATAGATAATGAACGGCACCGGGTTCAGGGAGTGGGACGTCTTCGGGGAGATGGCGCCGGTCTTCTTGTTGCGTTCAATCATATCGTCGGCGTTGCCGTGATCGGCAGTGACGATGAGCGTGAAGTCATGGCTGTCCATGGCTTTGAGGATGCGGGAGAGGCCCAGGTCAACGGACTCGACGCCGATCATGGTGGAGCGGAAGTCGCCGGTGTGGCCGACCATGTCGCCGTTCGGGTAGTTGCAGCGGATGAAGCCGTACTCGCCGGATTCAATGGCTTCGAGGACCTTGTCGGTGACTTCGGCGGATTTCATCCACGGGCGCTGTTCGAAGGGGACAACGTCGGAGGGGACTTCGCAGAAGACTTCGAGCTCTTCGGAGGTCTTGCCGGACTTGTTGCCGTTCCAGAAGTAGGTCACGTGGCCGTATTTCTGGGTCTCGGAGACGGCGTACTGCTTGATGCCGTTCTCGACGAGCAGCTGGGACAGGGTGTTCTTGATGGCGGGCGGGTTGACCAGGAAGCGCTTCGGCAGCTTGAGGTCGCCGTCGTACTGGAGCATACCGGCGTAGAGGACGTTCGGCACGCGTTCGCGGTCGAATTTGTCGAAGTCGGCGTAATCGAAGGCCATGGAGATTTCAATGGCGCGGTCGCCGCGGAAGTTGTAGAAGATCACGGAGTCGCCGTCTTCAATGGTGCCGACGGGCTTGCCGTTCTCGGCAATCACGAACGCGGGCAGGTCCTGGTCGATGTTTCCGGTCTCGTCGCGGAGGGTCTGATAGGCTTCCTTCGCGGAGGCGAACTGACGGCCCTTGCCGAGGACGTGGGTATCCCAACCGGCCTTGACCATTTCCCAGTTGGCCTGATAGCGGTCCATGGTGATGACCATACGGCCGCCGCCGGAAGCGATGCGGGCGTCAAAATTCGCGTCGTTCAGGCTGTCGAGATAGCTCTGAATGTCGTCGATGTACTGCATACCGGAGGTAGCGGGGACGTCGCGGCCGTCCAGGAGGGCATGAACGCGGACCTTGGAAACACCGTCGGCCTTCGCGCGGGCGATCATGGCCTTCAGGTGATTGATATGCGAATGAACGTTGCCGTCGGAGAGCAGGCCGATGAAGTGCATCGTGGAATTGTGTTCCTTGCAGTTCTTCACCATATCCTGCCAGGTCTCGGACTCGAACATGGAGCCGGAGTCAATGCTGTCATTGACGAGCTTCGCGCCCTGGGAGTAAATCTGGCCGCAGCCGAGGGCGTTGTGGCCGACTTCGCTGTTGCCCATGTCGGCATCGCTCGGAAGGCCGACGGCCGTGCCGTGCGCCTTGATGCGGGTGTTCGGGCAGTTGGCGAGCAGCCAATCCAGGGTCGGGGTATTCGCGTGCTTTACGGCATCACCGGCTTCGTCTTTCCCGTAGCCGACACCGTCCATAACTACAAAAACAAGAGGTTTTTTCATATATTTTCCATCCATATTCACGCGTTCGCGCGTGTTATTTACTTCCATCAATTATAAGCCGTTCCGCACACTTCACGTCCGAAACTGTTAATGGTTATTATTCCCTTACTCGTGATCCGGCTGAATGACGATCAACACACCCTTCTCAACCGAAATCACCGCCGTCTCCTCGACGAATTTGTTGCTGAGGCCGAGGGACGGTTCATCGCTTTTGAAAACGCCGCCCGCCGGTTTGTAGTAGGTGCCGGACATCTTCACCCCTTCGCAGCGCTCATTCCCGGCGAACACCGAAATCGGCGAACCGGGGACGCCGCGGAAGGTCAGTTCATGTCCGGGGCCGAAGGCGGTCACTTCGGAGCCTGTCCCTTCGAGAACGCAGACCCCGCCGAAGCCCGCGATGTACGCGGCGGAGCGGATATTGGCGTAGAGGTGATCCAGCCGTCCGCCGAGGGCGTTGACGATGACGAAGTCGCGGTATCCCATGCCGAGCGCTTCTTTGATGGCGAGCATGGTGTCGGAGTCATCCTTCTCCCGCTTCCAACGTTCCACGGGGATCTCATCGCCGGGCACGGACTCCGCGGAGTCGAAGTCGCCGATGACGAGGTCGGGCACAACGCCGTCGCGCTTGGCGAAGTCATACCCGCGGTCGCAGGCGATGATATAGGCGGCGCGGTCGATGAGCTCCTTCGGGCAGGGTTTGTATTCCCCGCCGGAGTAGATCAGGCAGACGCCCACCATGCCTACGCGCCTCCGATGCCGAGGGCTTCCGCGATCCAGGGCAGGAAGTAATACAGCGCGGCCAGGATGATAATGAGCGAAATGACGCCCGCGATCGCGAGTGAACGGGCGCGGCGGGTCCGGTTCATAATGGCGACCGTCTCGTCCAATGCCTGCTTTTCGCTGTCGAGGAGGGCGACCATGGTCAGGTTGTCAATCTCGGCTTCCACTTCATGGAAACGGGACTGCTTGATCCGTCCCGGGGCGGTGTAGCAGCTGTTGATCTGCTGCAGGGCCTGGCGGACGCGGGTGCGGCGTTCGAGCCATTTGTTTTCCCGCGCGAGGACCGGCTGAATCTCAATCAGCAGCGGCGGGATGCTCTCGTAGAGGGACTTGCCGATGCGGCGCAGCTGATAAAGCGGCTCGACCGAGAACACTTCCTGCGGGAAGTCAATGCCGAAGTCGAATTCCGCGATGGTTTCCGCCCAGCGCAGCACTTCCTCAAGGAACGAAATCGAGGACAGGTAAGCGTTGCTTTCGGTGTCGACTTTGATCTCCTTCTCAAGGATCATGCGCTGGCGCTCGAGTTCCGTGCGCAGCTTGAAGATTTCCTCCGCGTCCGGCATGTTGCTTTCGAAGACCGTGTTGACGCGGGCGATGATGTTATTCGCCCGGCTCATGTCCGGATCGAACACCTTCTGCACCTCTTTGTATTTCGCGTCCATGCGGTCAATGCGGTCCGCGGCGGACTGCTTCATGACAGTCAGCCAGCCGGGATATTCGCTGAAATTCTCCTCGGTATAGGAATCGAGGATGCGTTTCGCGGAGCTGAAGTCGCCCATCTTGGCGTAGGTCTCGGATTGGTCAATGACCGCCTTCAGGGAGCGGTAGACGCGCTCGATGGAGCTCTTCTCCGCCTTCATCTGCATGAGTTCGGCGCGGAAGTTATTGATCCAACTGCGGGACTCGATCTCTTTCAAGGTGTCATCCGCCTCGATGAGCGAATCGGGGCCGGCGACGAGCTTGCTGGCGAAGACGCTGCGCATCTGGTTGAACTCGGCGGTCTCCTGATCGGCGAGCTGATTGACCTGGGCCTCGAGCGTACCGATGGCGCCGAGCAGCTTCAGGTCGCGGATGTTTTTCTTATCAACGGCGCGCAGCCGTTCGCGGATGTAGCGGATCTTGGCCGCGGCATCCTCATCACGGACGGCATCCGTGCCGAGGTCGACATTGAGGAAGGACTGCAGCTCGCGGACGTCGCGTTCCTCGTCCTCGCGTTTGGTGACGATGGATTTCTGCAGCTGGGCGCCCTCGACGGAGTAGAAGAAGTCGAGGGACTGGGCGATGAGCTCTTCCGCCTTGATCAGCTCGTCCCGTTCAAAAGCCTCGCGGGCTTCCTTCAGCAGGCGTTCGGACTGCTCCATGCGGAAGCACTGCTCAATCTTATCCGCCCACAACGTGATTTGCGGGTCGGTGCGCTGCTCGGCGTCAATACGGTTGTTGATGAAGTCAACGCCGGCGGCGAAATTCTTTTCATTGTAAAAGCCGCGGAGGGCTTCGAGGATCAAATTGATCTGACGGCCGCGGTCGTTGCGGTCATTGTACGCCGCGGAGGCGTCCGCGATTTCGGATTGCAGCGCGGCGTCGCCGCTTTCCTGCGCGATGCGGGAGGCGCGGGTGAAGTACAGCGTCACGTTCTCCTCGGAAGTCTTATCCGAGAGCGCGGCGTCGCGCCAGAAGATTGCCAGCGCGGAGCGGACGGCCGGGAATTGATAGAGCGCGGAGCTTTCGAGGTCCGCGGCGGCCTGCTGGGCTTCATCCGGCGTGCCCGCGGCGGCGGCGTTCTTGAACTTCGCGTAAAGCTCGCCGGAGTCGTGCAGCAGCTGCATGCGCCCGAGGAGGCTCTTGTTCTCCGCCTCGCTTTCCTGCGGCTGTCCGCGGTTCTCCCCGCTGTAAAGCTCCTCCACCGCGCGGACGGTTTCCTTCGCCCGCTTGAGTTCGGTGTCGCCGCAGCTCATGTTCGCCTCGGCGGTCTCTTCCATGCGGCGGAGCTCCTCATTCAGGGAGGCAGCCTTTCGGCGGACGGCTTCGGCGTCATTGATCTTGCGCAGCTGTTCGCTGACGAATTCCTTCTGCTCCTCGGTGGAGAAGAACGGCGTCACCCCGTCCAGACGGGCGGAAGCGGATTCGGCATCGCCTTTGAGCAGGTCCGCGTCAATATCGTACGCGGTTTTCTCCATCAGGTACGCCAGCGCCGCGGCATAGCGTTCGCCGACTTCCGCGGAGAGCTGCTCCACGCCCGGCGCGTGCGGGTCGTCGCGGGTGCAGTTCTCCAACGTGGTCTTCCAGGAGAAGAGACGGTTGATGGAGAAGTCCTCGCCGTTATAGAACTCGCGGCGGATGGAATCCACCTGCTTGCGGACGCGGTCGCGGACCTGCTGCGCCTGGGCGAGCTTCTGCTCGAGCGCCTTGATGCGCTCCGTGACGCTCGTCGGCAGGGAGACTTCGCCGAGGTAATCGTCGTCACCGCCTCCCGCGGCGGGCTTGCCGGTGTCGGCGGCCATCTTCAGATACGAACGGGCGGCGTCGAGCTCCCCTTCGTTCATGGCCTTCTCCGCCACGTCGCAATATTCGTCGGAGCGGGTGGCGACTTCGGTCAGGATGTCGGTATGCAGGCGCTGGTTGCGTTCGCGCAGCTCGCTGATGCGGGCCGAGGCCTGGATTGCCTGTTCGGAATCCGGCTCTAAGTGCTCCAGTTCATTGATGAGAATGGTCAGGAGCCGGGAGTTGTTATTGATCAGGACGCGCAGGTTCTTGTTTTCCGCGTCCTCGAGGGAACGGATGGACTGCTCCAGCCGGATGATCTCCTGCGAAGCGGAGGGCGTCAGGCGGTACGTCCACGAAGAGCCGTCCGCGCGGACCATCATCCGCAGCAGGGCTTCGCGGTCCTCTTCCACGTCGAAAAGATGCACGCCGTAGGCTTCGAGTCCCAGCGCGTCGTACTCGTTCAGGAGCGCGAGCGCCTTCTGGTAAGCCGACTGACCGCCGGTTTCACGCAGGGCGCTGATCTGACGTTGAATTTCCAAGCCGCGGGAGAGCTTGCGGTTCTCCTCGGAGAGCGCCTCCACACGGACGCGGAGCTCCGGCTTGGTTTCCCAGTCGGGGATGAGCTGCTTCACGGACTCCAAGGCGTCCGCGGCTTTCGCTTCGTTCAGCTCGCCGATGCAGCGTTCCGCCTCGTCGCAGCGCTTCATGGCGGTGGTGAGACGTTTCGCGTCGTCATCCTTGCGGACTTTGGCGCCGGTCTTGCGGTAAGAGGGATGGGTGATGAGGATCTCCCGCGGGATGCGGTTCATCATCATCTGCGCCGTCTCCGGGTTCTTCTCGCTGTTCTCCGCCACGGAGAACATCACCTTGTCGTAGGCGCGGTATTGGTTCAGCAGCTGCGTGAGCTCCCGGCGGGAAGCTTCGCTGAGGTATTCGCTGTCTTTCTGCAGCTGCACCTCGGCGGAGTTGAGTTTCCATTTGAGGATCAGATCAATGATCCCCTGTTTGGCGGCGGATTCTTTATTCGTCATAGTCCCTCCGGTCAATGCAGGTTGGATTCAATGGCGGCGCGGTCAAACCAAATCGAGATCGTCCCGTGGCAGAAGGATTGCGTCTGCGAATCGGTGCAGGCGGAGGCAGTGCCGACGAGCTCGATGCTCTTCTGCAGGATGAAGATCGGCGTCGTCTCGGACGGGATGTCGGAATACAGACGGATGTAAGAGGCGTTCTGCACCACGCGGTTATTGGCGGTATCAATCTGGCTGCGGCCGATATTGAAGTCGGCCTCGATGTTGACAGCGGTATCGGTATAGGCGGCGAGTCGGCCGTTGAGCTGCTCGGCGTAATTCATAACAGTGCCGAGCTGGTTGTCCGCGCTCAGCGTCTCATCCGCGTAAAGCATCGCCGCGCCGTCCAGGTTAAAGGCGACCGTGTTCCCCAGCAGGGAGTCGAGCCGCGCGTCCGCGGAGGACTCGGCGGCCGCCCCTTCCACAAGCGCCACTACGGAGGGTTCCGTCGGGATGGGTGTGGGCGTCGGGACTTCGGTCGGGATGGGGGTCGGGAACTCCGGCTGCACGGCGGCGGTCTGCGCGACTGCCGCGAGCATAGCGTTGTTCTCGGAACGGAATTCGGCGTTCGCGGTTGAGAGCGCGGCAATCTGGCTCGACATGGTTGAGCTGCGCGCGTTGCTTGAGGCGAAGATGAGGATGCCGATGACGAGCGCGGCGGCCGCGGCGGCAAGCGCGCCGACGACGAAGGCCCGCATGGCATTGATGGACTGCTTCTGTTCCTGGAGGGCGTTCTTGGTCTTGGAGAGCTCATCCTGCAGGTCGAAAAGCTGGGTGCCGCGGTTCTTGAAGCTGAAGAAGCGGTCGGAGATGAGCATCGCCGAACGCTGGCTGTTCAGGTAGCGGGTGGTCTCGAGCTTCGTGTCGTTGGAACTGAGGTCGTTGAGGACGGAGTTGACAATGGCGATCGTCTTCTGGTCGGCCTGTTCCTTGCGCTTGGCGCCGATCTCGTTGTTCAACTGATCGAAGGTGTAAGGCGACTCGGAATAATGCAGGTTGATGATCTGGTTCGCGGACTCGAATTCGCCGCGGTCAATCAGGGAGCGGAGATAGTTCAGGTTCTCCATGTCCAGACGCTTGCGGAGGATCTTGATCTGCTGGATCTTGGCGGGGATCTCCGGCGGTTCACCGGCGGTCTGCTCTTTCGCCAGCGCGTAATACAGGGACTGGAAGACTTCGCCGAGCTTGTTCTTGATCAGCGCGCCGAGGTTGTAATCCTCGTCTTCGTAATTCACATCGCAGGTGTAAACCAGCGGGGAGATGTTCAGCAGCCAATCAATGCTGTTGACGGCGTCCTCCGAGACGAAATACTTTTCCGGACGGAGATTCGCGCCCCACAGGTCAACCTTCTCCACGATGCGGCAGAGGACGGGGTTGAAGGCTTCGCGGACTTTTTCGTTGTCGAAGGCGTTGCGGTTCAGGCAGAATTCATTCAGCCGCTGATAGAAGCCGGTTTGGCGCAGCGCCATGAAGTTGTCGGTGCGGTTCGCTTCCAGCTCCAAATTCCGCGCGGCGCGGACGGTGGAGGCGATGAGCGGATCTTCGGCGGGCTCGTCATTCTCATCGGTGAGGAGCTTCGCCTTTTGACGCTTCGGCGCTTCGGGAGCGGCTTCCTCCGTCTTCGGCGTTTCGGCCTTCACGGGGGCTTCGGGCTGCTTCTCGGGTTCCTTCAAGGCATCCGCCGCGGTGGCAGGGACGCTGCCGCCGTTCTTGAGGCCTTTGTAAAGCCCGGCGAGGATGGGGTCGTTGACCCGCAGCGGAGAGGTGCTGAGGCCTTCCATCAGGTCGGAGGCGGTCTTTTTCTTGTTGTCGTAGCTGTCAATGTAATCCCAGGCGTCGAGGACGTCTCGGATGAGGTCAAGATACCCGCCGATCAGGTCGCGGACTTCGCGGAAGCTGCCGGACTGGGCGATCTTGGCACTGACGAATTCATAGATGGTGTTGAAATTGGCCTTGGCGCCGGCAATGTCGCCCGCGGCAATCTGACGCGCCGCGTCGTCGAATTCCGTCCGCGGGAGCAGGTCGAGTTTGCCGTACCAGCTCTGCGTGAAGCGGATGGCCGCGGCGGTCCATGCGGCGTGGCTGCTGATCGCTACGGAGCGGGCATTGAGGCTGTCGGCGAAGCTTACCGTGCGGGAGGCGGCGAGGATCTGCTTGGCGCGGCCGTCCATGTTCGCGATGGTGTCGTGGGCGTTCGAACCCTGCAGCGCGAGGATGGCGCGGTCCAGCCCGGCGATGACGGAATCCCATACCGCGGCGCAGCGGTTCTGGGCGCGGAGCTCATTCGCGGAGCCGGAGAGCAGTTCGCCGATCAGGGCGGCGTATTCGGTCGAGAGCGGAGCCAATTCGCCGTTGAAGGAGAAGGAGGCGAGGAAGGGCATCAATCCCTGCCGATCCTCGGTCTGAATCGGGTAGGTCAGCTTGCCTTTGTACTGCAGGTCGGCCATCTTGTGTCCGTAGACGATCTCCGGAATGGCGCGGCAGTATTTGCGAAGGTCTTCCGCCAGCTGCGCGGCGTTCGCGGCGGAGCGGGAGTTGCCCCAGTCGATGAGGGTGACGCGGATCTTGCCGTCCTGCTTGACCCAGAAGAGGTGCTCCAGCGGCTTGACATCGACGTAGGCAATGCGGTTCTTGGCGCAGGTGCGGAGCAGCTTCGCGAGCGCGAGCAGGATCTGCAGGCGGTCCACAATGGCTTCCGGCAGCTCGCGTTCGGCGGGGATGCCTTCCGCGGCGGTCTGGAGCTGGAGGACGTAGTCATCCTTCGGGAAGAGGTTCGCGAACTCGGCATTGAAGCGGGAGGGCTCGTCCGTGATAATGGACGGCACCGGGATGTAGCCGAGGCGCTTCAGTCCGTCGGCTTCGGTGATGGTTTCATTTTTGAAAAGGCGCGCGGCCTTCGGGAGCACCCGAATCTCGCCGCCGCCGTTATCTTCGTTGGGGGAGAACTTCAGGAAGTAACGGCTTCCGTCATCGGGGCAGTTGAATTCAAAAGCCAGGGTCGAGCCGCCGGACTTCCGGACGCCCGTATAGCGAAGCGCGATCTTCCGGCCTCGGTCTGTCACGTCCGTGACGGATTGAATCATTTCCTCAAAAAAGTGCGGATCCATATTGCGTTACCTCTCTTCATCAGTCAGATACATGAAAGTCCGTTCCGCGGTATCGAGCAGGAGCGCGGTCCGCGGGGTCTTTCTGCCGGCGATGCCGGCGCTGCCCGGGTTGATCCCGAAGCGTCTGCGGCCTCCGCCGTATCGGTATTCCCGTCCGGCGAGGTCGGGGGTGAAGAACTGCCACATGTTCACCATGCTCTCCTCGGAGTAGGCGAACCAGCCCGGGACGTGGGTATGCCCGAACAGGAAGTGGCGGGTGGTCAGATGTTCGGCGCTGCCGAAAAGCCCGCGGGTGACGATATTCAGGGAGCGCGGGAACAGATAGCATTCGCAGGCCTCGGGACGGTAGCTGCTGTTGCCGAAACAGGCGTAAGAACAGCCGTGGAAGAGGGTGAAGTCCCCGCATACACGGGAGGCGTCGCCGCTCAGGCGTTTGAAGAAGTCCCGGTTCTGTTTCTTGTTCATCAATTCACGCCGCGGGTCAAGCTGTTCGGCGTGCTTCTCTTGGTCGCGGCTGTCCCGTTCGGGATGCTCGAGCCAATATTCCCAGTTGCCGGCGACAGCCTCCGTGACCCGGCCCAGCGGACCGCGCAGCCGTTCAATGACGGATTGCGTCAATTCGTCGATGCCGGTGGATTCGCCGGAGTGGCCGAAGGTATCCCCCAACAGCCAAATGTCATCGAACCCGCCGCGGGTGCTTTCCGCTGCCGCGATGAAGCGGTTCAGGGCGTCGAAGTTCTCATGCAGATCGGAGAGGACCAGGTGCCGGCTGCTCAAATTGCTTCCTCTCGCTCGGTCATCAACACGCAGCGGCGCAGAATATCCATGAGCATGCCGCTGACTTCGTCGATATTCTCCGGGCAGGAGACACGCGCCTGAGCGGCGGCCGCCTCCGCGAACAGGGATTCCGACGCGGTCTTGTTTTTCAATGCTTTCTCCAGCGGGAACATACGCGCCGCGCGCCCCGTTCCCGGACGGATGCCGCCGCGGACGGCGGTGATCTTCATATTGCTGTCCAGTGTCAGGCGAACGGCAGCGGCCGTCGGGACGGATTCGTCCGCGGGTGTCCATTCGCAGAGTTTGCCGAACGCCGCGCCGGTGTTCTCACCGGGTTTGTAAGGGAAGGTGATCTTCGTGATCCATTCGTCAAAGGAGAGCGCGATGCCGTTCGAACCGGGGAACAGGCGGTCGATATTGACCTCGCGGAAGTCCGTGTCGGTCCGCATGGTGATCATGGCGTTGAGCGCGAGCAGCGCGGGCACGACATCGCCGACCTTCGGGAAGCAGATGCCCCCGCCGATCGTCCCGCGTGAACGGGAGTCTTCGTTGCCGGCATTCTCCGCCGCTTCCGCGAGTTCCGGCGCGCAGGCGCGGATGAGCATCGATGACGCCAGGGATTCCAACGTGGCGAGCGTGCCGATCTCGACCCGCGTCCCGCGTTGACGGATGGTATCCATGCCTTCGATGCCGCTGATGTCGACCAGATGCAGTTCGGCGTCGGGATTCACGAACGTCGTCCCGCCCGCCATGACGCGGCTGTTCGGTGCCGCCAGCATCGGCATGACTTCCTGCGCGGTCTCAACGGTTGATACAACAATGCTCATTTTCGAATTTCTCCTTTTCTTCCCTGTTTATATCATAACGCAAAAATGGGGAATTGATTGGGAAAAAGGAGGGGAAAGAAAGGGGAAGAGACCAGAGACCAGAGACCGGATAACATAATTGGGCAGGTCTTCAAATATCGAGCATGTATAACGCTCGACATTTGAAGACCCATAGCAACTATGTTATCCGGTTCCCGGTCTCCGGTCTCTTTTTATCAGCGCGCTTGATATGGAAGCAGGCTTTCGATTATGTTATCTGGTCTCTGGTCTCTGGTCTCTATTCCTCCCACTCCCATTCGGCATTCGCCGGGCCCTGGACCACGACTTTCGTCAGGTCAAATGACTCCAGGAACTCGCGAAGGTTCTCCGCCGAGAAGTCTTCGGTCTTCTCGAAAATCCACACCGGGGCGTGGTCGTAGATGCTGAAGGCTTCTTCCGCGGCGGTGTTCGAGAGGTTCACCACCGGGAGGTCCGGGTATTCGGTCGTGATCGTACCGGCGAGGTCGGAGATGTAGAACGGGCCGAGCTTGATCGGGCGCTGGTATTCGCCCACGAGCTTGAAACCCAGTGAACCGTCGAACAGGGCTTGATAATACGCCATGGTCATCGGATACGTCCGCGGGATGCGGCAGACGGACCAGATGCCGCGCTGGCTGGGCAGGATCAGGTAATCGGACCGCGTCAGCACGTCCATGAACATCTCGACTTTGTCCTCGGTGTCGTACCAGCGGACTTCATTCGTGATGCCGGTATAGAGCTGGCCGTAGGGATCGAGTTCGCGGGAACGGAAGGGCAGGCCTTCGTCCCAATTCTCGTTGGCAATGGCGACGCGGCGCAGGGAGACCGTCGGGCCTTCCTTCAAGCCGACGCGGAGCCAATACGTCTTCTCCTTCTCAAGCGTGAACGGCGTCACCGGGATCTCGAGCGAAGTTTCCTCGGGGCCGAGTTCGACCTCCGCCTCTTCGCTCCAAATCGGGTCGCCCGCGGTTGTCTCAAGGTAGACCGCCATCGTCAGCGTGACCGTCTCCGTCCCTTCCGTACCGATGGCGCGGGCCTTCGGCATCTTCAGGGTGTTGACCTCCGCGTCCTTGTAAGGGCGGAATTTCTTATCCAGCGGGGCGTTGGCGTAAAGCGTCTCCGTCTCGCCCGCGGGGATGGAAATCGCGGCGGTCACTTCGCCGTCCTCCACGTCCGCGAACTGGAAGAGGGACGGGATGTTGTCGTAGATCCAGTTCGTCGCCTCGACGCGGGTGTTCGTCTGTCCGTAGACTGTGTTCATGAACGCGCACGTCCACGTGAATGTCCCGCCGAGGACAATCGCGCCGACCAGGCAGCAGAGCACGCGGCCGACGGTTTTCTTCGACTGCTTATACCACGTCGCGAGTCCCCAGGCCGCCATCAGGCAGAATGAGGGATACGTCGGCAGGAAGTAGCGGTTGTTCTTGACGAAGCGGGTGCTCATGAAGAGGAAAAAGAGCGTCGCCCAGAAGGCGGGCAGCAGCAGTTTTTTCCATAAGCCTTCCTCTTTGGAGCGGAAGATATACACCCATCCCATAATGAGGAACGCCCAGACCGCGATCCCGAGCGGCAGCCCCATCCCCCAGAAGACTTGATTCATCCAGGCGAAGAAGAACGCCGGGCGGTGCGCCCATTGCTCGGAAGGGGGACCGCCCCCGATGCCTTTGGATTCGGTCGCGGCGGTATTCATGGAGCGGACCCAATCGGGGTTCAGCGCGAAGGTGAAGAAGCTCGTGTTCCCGGTTGAGGCGCGGAACATCATCGGCTGGAACACGCGGCAGGCTAAAACCATGACGACAATCGCCATCAGCGCGGATTCCGCGGCGAGGGCGATGATGCGCGTGAAGTCCTGCCGGCAGACGAGCTTCGTGTCGGCGAAGCAGATCAGCACCGCGGGCGCGAGGATCACGCCGAGCATGGCGAGGTTGACTTTGCAGCAGATCGTCAGCCCCAGGCAGAAGCCGAAGCGGGCCATGGCGATCCATCCCTTTTTACTCATGCGGAGCGTGCCGTACGCGTCCCGCGAGAGGTAATCCCCGAAGGCAATCCGCAGCGCGGCGTTGAGCGTCAGCATGGTGAAGAAGGTGGCGAAGTTATCCACCGTCATGAAATGCGACTGCTGCAGGGACTGCACGCAGAGGCTGAAGAGCGCCGCCGCGAAGAGGGCGGTGGTGTGCCCGAAGAGGCGGCGGGCGATGACGTAGAGCATGATCATCGAGCCGAGGTTCATCAGCGCGGAGAGGTAACGGCCGGTCGTCCGCAGTTCAATGAAGCCGGTGCGGTTCAGGGCTTCCGCGGTCAGGCGGATAATGAGCATCGGCAGCTGTCCCCAGCGCATGGTGTTGTCCGGTCCGTTGGCGATGGTCTCGCCGTTCTCGTCGTACTTGTTGTACGGGCTCATAGTCGAGATGCGGGTGTTGAAGTAATTCGAGATCGAGGACGGCATATGCAGCTGCGTCAATGTGTTCGTCAACCCGTACTCATCCGGATGCAGCAGGGCGTCGTCGTCCCAGCGCATATTGCGGAAGTTGTTCCAAATACCGAAGGCCAGCAGCCCGATCAGCAGAATGTTGAGGAGAATGGTTTTGATGTTCTTTTGACTCATGAGGCTTCCTTAATCATCACAAGGGCATCGTGCCCGTTCATGTAGTAGGAATGAATGACGCCGTTCGCGGCATAGCCGGATTTGACGTAGAAGGCGATCGCCGCGGCGTTCTCGATATCCACGCAGAGGTAATAATCTTTTCCTTCGAAAGCGGATTCGCACGCCGCGAGAAGCTGCGCCGCGATGCCGTGACGGCGGAATTCCGCCGCGACCGCGATTGTCATCAGGCACGCCGCCTGTTCGGCGCTGTCGAACTCCATGCACGCGAAGCCCGCGAACTTCCCGTCCGCGAAGGCGGAATACTTTCGGATGCTCCGTTCGGAGAAGGTCCACAGGTAATCCAGCAGCGACCAGGAATCGGGGCCGAAGGCTTCCCGATCCAGTTTCAGCGCCGGGTCCAAGTCGGCGAAAACCGCGTCCCTGATTTCAATATTCATGCTCAAAATTGTAACTTAAAGACCGCGCCTTTTGGCAAAGTTCATACCGAACGGGGGGCTTTAAACAAAATTCCCATCCTTCCGGATGGGTTTTCTGAGCGGGCAGCGAGACTCGAACTCGCGACCTTCTCCTTGGCAAGGAGGTGTTCTACCAACTGAACTATACCCGC
>CAVIKW010000050.1:0-14009 GCA_963643375.1 Flexilinea sp.
CCGATATCCGCAAGGCATATCAGAAGCTGCTGGAACAGTACATCAACTCAGGTCTGCCGGAAGGCTCGAACCGCGTCCGTCAGCTGGACCACTATTCCGAAGTTCTGGCGGAACGCCTGCGCGACGAACCGGATAACTTCTCCGTCTGGCGTCGGAAGGCCAACGCGGACCTGCAGCGCGGCAATGCCGACGACATGATGAAAGACGTTGAGGAAATGTACAAGCGCTGGCCGGACCGTGAGCAGACCTACCTGCTCCGCATCCGCTGCTGCGCGCTGAAGGGCGACCGTGAGGGCATTGAAGAGACGCTCGAGATGATGAAAAAGAACCAAATTCACCTGACCGCCGAAGGCAGAGAATTGGTTGAGTTCTGGACCGGCAGCAGAGGATAACGCGAATATGGAACGAACCGAAGACCGCAGAAAAAAGGTATTTCAAAACGCTTTCGGCATGATCGCCATCGGCGTGGTTTTCTGCCTCATCGCCTTGATTCTTGCCTTCGTACAGAAGGGCGTGATCTACCGCGGCAGCGGCAGCAAGGCCGCCGCGCTGCTCTCGAATGAACAGGTCGACAAGGCTTGGACGCAGGAAGAAATTGACGCCAAACAGATCGCCGACACCTGCCTGCTGATCTACGAAAAAGGCTCCGAATCCGGCGAGAAGGGGGTGACCTTCGTCTCGGAAATGCTTGAGCAGATGAAGATCCCGTTCACTGCCGTTGAAATGGATGACGTGAACTTCAACACGCTTTCCCGCTATAAGACGATCATCCTCGCTGTCACAGACTTCCTCCGTTTCGGCGACAACCTCGGCGCCCTGAAAAAGTGGATTGCCGCGGGCGGCGGTATGATGATGCTTTATCCTCCGACAATTGACGCGGGCTTTCAGTCTTTTTATGAAGTGTTTGGCATTTTGGAAGCGAGCTATGATTATATCATGGTGGAGTCTTTCCAACAGGCTTCGCATTTCATGCTCGACATCGGCAAACCGATCACCTTCTCGGATCCTTACGAAGCCTCGCTTTCCCTGAGCCTGCGTGAGACCGCGGAAGTCTTTTTGGAATCCACGGATAAATACCCGGTGCCGCTGGTGTGGCGTCATCCATACGGCGAGGGCAGGGTCGTGATGGTCAACATCGGCTACATGGATAAAGCCCTGCGCGGTTACTACGCCGCGGCGTACAGCCTGGTCGACACCTCCTGTGTTTACCCCGTCATCAACGGCGCGACCTTCTTCCTGGACGACTTCCCGGCCCCGGTTCCTGCCGGCGAGGCGAAGTACATTCAGCGGGATTACAACCTGAGCGTCAAAGACTTTTACACGCAGATTTGGTGGAACGACATTTACAACCTCGCCATGGAACACGGCATGGTCTTCACCGGCGTGATCATTGAGGACTACAACGATAACACCGCCGCTCCCTTCACGCGCACGATCGACACCGAACGCTTCACCTATTTCGGCAACCTGATCAAGCGCATGGGCGGTGAGCTCGGCTTCCACGGCTACAACCATCAGCCGCTGGTGCCGAAGAACTTCGACTACAGGGGCATTTACAACGGATACAATACTTGGCCGTCTACCGAGGATATGACCGCCGCGATTGCCGAGCTTTACGAGTTCTCCACGGAGCTCTTCCCGGATGACACCTTCCAAGTCTACGTCCCGCCGTCCAACGTCCTTTCCGACGAGGGCCGCGAGCTGCTCCCGAAGCTGCTGCCGGACCTCCGCTCCATCGGGGCGGTCTACATTGCCGGCGAGGATGACCTCGGCTTTGAGCAGGAGTTCGAGATCTCGGATGACTACATCGTCAACACCCCGCGTATTTTCTCCGGTTTGGTCTTCGGCGATTACATGGAGATGGCGCTGATGTCCGAGCTGAACTTCCACTACGTCAGCACGCACTTCACCCACCCGGATGACGCACTGGATGAAGACCGCGGCGCGGCGGAAGGCTGGGCGCAGCTGTTTTCCAATCTGTCGGATTTCGTCGGCAGAATTTACATCGGCGCGCCGGACATCCGCAACCTGACCGGTTCGGAGCTGGCCGCGGCGGTGCAGCGTTATGACCTGATCGAGCTCCTCTCGATTGAGGACAGCGGCAGCAAGATTGACGTGGAACTTGGCAACTTCTTCGACGAAGCCTGGTTCTTCCTGCGCGTCAATGGGGACCGCGTCCCGGCCTCCGCTCAGAACGCGGAATACAAGCAAATTGCCGACGACCTGTATCTGGTTCAGGCGAAGGCGGCAAGCTTCACGATCAATGTAGAGCCAAAGGAAGTGACGGAATGAGAATTTGCGTAATTCTGGAAGGCTGCTATCCTTATGTGACGGGCGGCGTCTCAAGCTGGATCCATGGTTACATCAAGGCCATGCCCCAGCATGAGTTCGTCATCTGGGCCATCGGCGCGGACCCCTCCATGAAGGGGAAGTTTAAATACACGCTGCCGGACAACGTCGTGGAAGTCAAAGAAATCTTCCTCTCCGACGCGCTGCGCCTCGTCCCCATGCCCGAGGAATATAACTTCACCGAGGAAGAGAGTCAGGCGCTGCACGACTTCATCAACTGCGGCAACCCGAATTGGGAAGCTCTTTTCGATCTGTACAACGCGCGGCATCTTTCCCCGGTCGCCTTCCTGATGTCGGATGAGTTCATGAACCTGATCATGAACATCTGCGAGGACGAATATCCCTACGTGGCGTTCTCGGACTTCTTCCACACCGTGCGCTCCATGCTGCTGCCGGTGCTTTACATCCTCGGCGGCGAAATCCCGCAAGCGGATGTCTACCACGCCATCGCGACGGGATACGCGGGCGTCATGGCGCGTATGGGCAGTTGGAAATACAATGTGCCGTTCCTCATCACCGAGCACGGCATTTACACCCGCGAACGCGAGGAAGAGATCATCCGCGCCCGCTGGGTCAACCCGGCGTTCAAGAAGACGTGGGTGAAATTCTTCTATATGCTCTCCAACGCCGCGTATGAGAAGGCCGTGATGGTGACGAGCCTCTTCGCGGGCGCCCGGCAGACCCAGATTGATATGGGCTGCGACCCGGACAAATGCGTTTACATCGGCAACGGGATCAATTACGAGAAGTTCTCCGCGGTCCCGCCGAAACAGTACAACGGTTATATTGACGCCGGCGCGGTGCTGCGCGTGGCGCCGATCAAAGATGTCAAGACTATGATCTACGCCTTCGCGGACGCATCCCAGCGCGTGCCCAATATGCGCCTGTGGATTGCGGGCCCGACCGACGACCCGGAATACGCGGAGGAGTGCTTCGCGCTGGTGGATCAGCTGCAGATGAAGAACGTGACCTTCCTCGGCACCATCAACGTCACCGATTACATGAAGGACTTTGACTTCACCATGCTCAGCTCCATCTCCGAAGGCATGCCCCTCGCCGTGCTGGAGTCCTTCGCCTCCGGGCGTCCCTGCGTCACGACGGATGTGGGCTGCTGCCGGGAGCTGATCACGAAAGTCGCCGACGATGACAACTTCGGCGACGCGGGTTACTGCGTCCCGCCGATGTACCCCGCGCTCTACGCGGATGCGATCGTCAACATGGCGACAATGAATGAGAAACGCTACCACATGGCGGAAGCGGGCAAGGCCCGGGTGGAGAAGTATTTCCGTCATGAGGATATGATCAAAAGATATTTGGAAGTTTACGACGAGGTATTTGCCAGATGGCAGGGATCGGCTTCAGCTTAAAAAAACTCTTTAAGAAAAAAGGCATTCTGAACCTTTGCAAAGCCTACGGCTACGCGGGCGTCGTGACGACGGGCCCGCTGCTGCTGGGCGTTCTGCTGCTGGCGGGGATTGCCTTCATCGGCCGTATCGGCGGTATTGACAACCATAACCGCGAACTGCTGAACTGTATGCTGACGTATTCCCTGCTTGCATCCCTGACCGTCACCTCATGGTTCAATTTGGCGAGCAGCCGCTTCATCTCCGATATGATTTATGAGGAGAAGGAAGAGAAGGTCATGCCGTCCTTCTACGGCAACGTTGCCATCATGCTTGTCATCTGCGTGCTGACTTACGGCACCTTTCTCCACTTCGCCGGCATCACCCTGCTGCAGCAGATCCTCTGCCTGTGGTTCTCGCTGATCATGGTCGTGGTCTGGACGGAGACGCTTTACCTGACCGCCTTGAAGGATTACAAGGCCATCGTCCTTTCCTACACGATTTCGCTGCTGCTCGGCTTCCTGATCGCGATTATCTTCGTGCTGACCGGGCATGCCAGTCTCGAGGCGCTGCTCTTCTCGATGATCCTTTCTTACGGTATTCTTGCCGCCCGCTACCAAAAGCTGATGCTGGACTACTTCCCGAAGGCGGAGGGCTCCTGCTTCTCCTTCCTGCGCTGGTTTGAACGGTACCGCCTGCTCTCCCTGAACGGCGGTTTCGTGAACATCGGTCTGTTCTCGCATATTATCATTCAATACATGGGCGGGCCGCTGGCGGAGCAGGTGCAGGGGCTTTTCTGGGGCGCTCCGGAATATGACGTCCCGGCGCTGTGGGCCTTCTTCAGTCTGCTGATCACGACCGTCAACTTCGTGACCTCGGTGGAGGTGGAGTTTTACCCGAAATACGCCAACTACTACGGTCTTTTCAATGACCGCGGCACCATTCTCGATATCAAACAGGCGGAGGTTGAAATGCGCACCGTGCTGTGGCAGGAATTGACTTACGCCGGGATCAAGCAGCTTTTCTCGACGATCATGTTCATCATCCTCGGCACGCCGATTTTGCAGACCCTGTTGGGATTGTCCTCGCTGGCGCTGTCCATTTTCCGTTTCCTCTGCGTGGGGTACGGCGCGTACGCGCTCGGGAATTCGACGATGCTGCTTTTGCTTTACTTTGAAGACTACGTCGGCGCTTTCATCGGCGCGCTGCTCTTTTCCGGCATCGCTACCGTCGCGACGTTCATTCAGACCCGGTTCGGGCACACGGCTTATTTCGGCCTCGGTTTCTTCTTGGGCGCGATTGTCTTCCTTTTCTTCTGCGTGGCGCGCCTGAATTGGTACACCAAACGCCTGCCGTACTTCCTGCTCGCGCATCAGAGCTTCCTCCCGAAGCGTGAACGCGGGCTGCTGGTATGGATCTCCGAGACATTGGATAACCGCGCCGACAGAATCGCGGAGAAGGAACGGGAACGCCGCGAAAAAGAGGCTGCCGCGCTTGCCGAGCAGCAGGAAGGAGCAAGTCAATCATGAAAAAAGGGATGAATCTCATTCTGCTGCTGTCCGCGCTGTTCCTCAGCGCCTGCGCGAAGTCCGCCGAAGTCCCCGAGACGCCTACGCCGACACCCATTGTGGAGACGGTCATCATCGACGGGAAGGAGTCCACTGTTTACACCGACGCCAACGGCGTGCAGACGACTGTTGTTGAGAAAGAGCCGCTCGTTGAGAAGAATCTCAACGACAACGCCCTGCTTTATGAAGGGAGTGAAGAAAACGCCGATCAGATCGTCACGATGTATCTGACCGTCAGCTCCGGAAACTCCGGCGACTCTTCCAACCACACTTGGGAGGAGGTCAATTCCCATTCCACGACGTATTACGCCAACCTGGGCGTGGAACGCTACAAGGTGGAGGGCATCCTGCAGATTGACGAGACCGGCGAAGGGCTCAACGAGAACTCCTTCGGCTATAACGCCGTTGTCCCGAATGTCATCGTTCAGGTCCGCGGCCAGACTTCCTCGGAAAGCCGATACAAGAGCTACAAAGTGCGCATCAAGTACGGCATGGGGCTGTTCCGCGGCCAGCGTACGCTCGCCCTGAACAAACACCGTCAGGAACAGTACCGCTTCCTCAACAAGCTCTGCTATGACCTGGCGTCCGAAGTTCCGCAATTGATCGGGATGCGGACGCAGTTCGTGCACCTCTTCGTCAAAGATCTGACCTCCGGCGAGGAGGATCCGCAGTTCGTGGATTACGGTCTGTTCACCATGGTTGAGCAGGGCAACCACCGTTACCTCAAGGCGCGCAACCTGGACGAAAACGGACAGTTCTATAAGGTGACCTTCTTCGAATGGGAACCTTACGCCGCGATCATGAACGCGACCGCCGATGATGAGGATTACACGGAGTTTGAGTCGTACATGGAGATCAAGGGCAACAAAGACCCGACGAAGATCCAGAATGTTCTCGCACAGCTGAATAATTACCTGATCCCGATTGACGAAATCATTGATCAATACTTTGACGCGGAGAACCTGGTGTATTTCTTCGCTTTTCATATTTTGATCGGCAACACGGACGTCGGCGCGCGCAACCTTTACATTTACAGCCCGCAGAACTCCGAACGTTTTTATCTCACCAACTGGGACCTTGACCAAACCTTTGTGGCAAATTACCATCAATGGTTCCGTTACAGCATTCTCGGCGACAATTGGGAGCGGGGTTTCACGCTTTTCACCGGCATCCGTCTGTATTCGCGGATGATGAAGATGCAGAAATACCGCGATATGCTGACCGCCGCGGTGCAGGATCTGCGGGAGAACTACCTGACCGACGAACACGTCACGGAATTGGTGGAGAAGTACCGCTCAATCGTTGAGCCGTATATCTACGGCGGTCCGGACTCCAAGAACGCTATGATCGTGAATCAGGCAGATTACGACCGCTTGGTGGAGATGATCCCAAGCGAAGTCGCGGACAATTACGACATTTACATGGAGAGTCTGAATTGGCCGTGGCCGTTCTACGGCGGTCTGCCGGAACGTGAAGGAAAGAACCTCGTCTTCAACTGGGCGAACTCTTACGACCCGAACAACGAGAGTGTCACTTACCATGTTCAGGTCTCGGACAGTCCTTTTTTCGAGAATTTGATCTACGATCAAGACGGCCTCGAGATCGCGATGTATACCGCCCCGATGCTTGACCCCGGCACCTACTTCATGCGGGTGACAGCCACGAATGAATCCGGGTACAGCATGGGTCTGTTTGACTGGTATGAGGTGTCAGAGCCTGAGGAAGACGGCGGTATTTGGGGCAAAGTTTATAATTGTTACGGCTTCACCATCAGTCCTTCGGGTGTGATCAAGTCCACTGCCGAGGGATAATGGGTCAATGATAAGGAAGGAATCAATATGAAACATAACAACTTGCATCTCGGCTTAATTCCGCTGTTCCTTGTCTGCGCCCTGCTCTTATGCGGATGCGGTGACTTCGGCTCGCTCGACTGGACGCTGCAATGGTCGCCGTCCTCGGATGAGTCCCCGATCCTCATTGAGAGCGATGAGAGCTACGAAAAGGCCGAGGAGAGCGCCTACGTCTTCGAAGACTCCGAGTCGGTCTATGAATCCTTCCCGGAGCACACCGCCGCGGGAAACCTCCGCGTGCTGTATCTGACCGTCGGTGCCGGTACGAACGGACGCAACACCCGCCACACCTGGACGGAGATCAATCAGCATCCGCTCTCCTATTATGACGAGAAGGGCATCGAGCCCTATCAATGCGAAGGCGTCCTCCAGATCGGCAATGAAGACGGCCCGACCTCCGACAGCTTCGGTTACAGCGATGTCACCTCGAATGTGATCGTCCGCCTGCGCGGCGCGACGGCTTCCACCAAGCCGCAGAAGTCCTACCGTATCACCACCATCGACAACAACAAGCAGGTCGACGGGCTGAAGACCTTCGTCCTCTCGAAGAGCTACAACGACCCTTACCGTTACATGAATGAGCTCTGTTACGAGCTGATGGAAGACATTCCCGAAATGTTCAGCACCCGCACGAGCCTCGTCCATCTTTACGTCAAGGACAAGTCCGAAGGCGGTACGGATCAGCTCTTCCGCGACTACGGCCTCTATACCCTGATCGAGCCGATCAACATGAACTACCTCAAGAAGCGCGGCTTGGATAACTCCGGCAACCTCTACAAGGCGGAGAATTTCGACTTCGGCCGTCACGCGGACGCGATCCGTCAGGCGACCGATGCCGCCTTCGATCAGAAAGCTTTCGACGCCATTCTTGAGAGCAAGGGCGCCAACGACCATTCCAAGCTCATCAGCATGCTGGAGGCCTTGAATTCCGATACCCCGATCGAGGAGGTCATTGCCGACTGGTTCTACGCGGATAACCTCTATTACTTCCTCGCCTTCCATCTCCTCGTCGGCAACCGCGACACCGCGTCCTCGGACTTCTACCTCTACAGCCCGAACGGGATCGAACGCTTCTACTTCCTCTCCGCGAATAACGAAGCCGCGCTGCGGGACGATTACAAGTACAATATCAAGAAAGACACCCGCGCGGATTACGAGACCGGTCTCTTCATGCACACGACCTCGGTGCTCTTCTCGAAGATCTTCAAGAGCGAGGAGTGCCTGTCGGAGCTTGAATCCGCCATGGACGACCTATACAACAACTACCTGACGGAGGACATTATCAACGAAAAGGCGCAGGAGCTCGCCGCCGAGACGAAGCCGATCCTTTACGCCCTCCCGGATGTGACCTACGCCCGGGCCGCGAAGAAGGATTACGACGGTCTGACCGCGGGACTGCATCACCAGATCGAGGAGAATTTCTTCGCCTTCTACGAGAGTCAGGAAATGCCGTGGCCGTTCACCATCAACGCGCCCGAAGCTGTTGACGGCGGGCTGCGCGTCACTTGGGGCGAATCTTATTCGCTTGTGAGCGATGTCCTGTATAATGTAGAAATCTCGGACAGCTGGGATTTCAAGAATCGGATCGCCTACCGCACGAATGTCTCCGATACGGACGCGTCGTTCGATCTTCCGGCTGCGGGACAGTATTTCCTGCGCGTGACCGCGAAGAACGAAAACGGCACCATGCAGGCCTTCAACACCTATCGCACGGAGACCAAGCTCGACATTTACGGCGTCCTCTGCTTCTACATCAATGACGCGGGCGAAGTCCTGGTTTACGGCGGGGAGTAAGATTTATGGCGAAGAAAATCGTTTTCCGGAACGAATGGAAGTACCTGATCTCGTATCCCGAGGCGAATCTGCTGCGTCAGCGGCTCGCGCCGTTCACGCATCTCGATCCGCATACGATCAACGGTCAGTACACCATCCGCAGCCTGTATTTCGACGACTATTGGGACAGCGCCTACAACACCAAGATCGCGGGTTCCGATAACCGTAAGAAATGGCGTATCCGCATTTATAACTGCACCGACGACGTCATCAGTCTCGAACGCAAGACGAAGCGGAACAATTACATTTACAAGCAGTCCGCCCGCCTGACCAAGGACGAGTTCTACCGCATCCTCGACGGCGATTACGGATTCCTGCTGTCGCGGAAGGAGAACCTCTGCGGCGAGTTCTATGTGGAGCTGACCTCGAACCTGCTCCGCCCGAAGGTGACCGTGGACTACGAACGCATCCCCATGATCCTGGATGAGGGCACGACCCGCATTACCCTGGATATGGACGTCCGCGCGGGCTACGGCACGTATGACATCTTCGACGTGAATATGCCGGTCATCTCGGCCATGGAAGCCGAGAAACTGGTTCTTGAAGTAAAATGGACGGAGTTCCTGCCCGGTCTGGTGAAGAAGCTGCTTCCCTGCCGAGGCCAGGAGTTCGTCGCGGTATCAAAATACACCCTATGTTATGAAGCGGCCCATTTTTTCACCGATGTGACTGCCGGGATTTCAAAGACAGCATTGAACTGGAGGAAAGAGAGATGAGTATTCAGGATTATTTTAAAAGTTCGGTTTGGAACGCGTTTACAGCCAGCAGCGGCATCACCCTTGAGTTTGTCGTCAATGCCTTAATCGCCATTGGCATCGCCATTATCTTCGGCGTGATCATTTACAAGGTCTACAAGGCGTTTTACGGCGGCGTGGTGTATTCGCAGTCCTTCGCCGTGACCCTGATCGGTATGACGGTTATGACCTGTATGCTCACCCTCGCCATTTCCAGCAACGTCGTGATCTCCCTCGGTATGGTCGGCGCCCTTTCCATTGTCCGCTATCGTACCGCAGTCAAGGACCCGATGGACCTCTTCTTCATGTTCTGGGCCATTTCCGTCGGCATTACCACCGCGGCGAACCTTTACTTCCTCGCGGCCATGGCCATGCTGGTGATGACCTTGATCGTCATCTTCTTCTACAGCAAGCATAAGACCGGCTCCATCTATATCATGGTCGTCCATTATGAAAACGACGACAACGAGGAGAACATCCTCCGCGCCATCAGCAAGACGACCTATCAGGTCCGTTCCAAGACGGTCCGCGCCGGCGGTTCCGAGCTCACGGTTGAGCTCAAACCGAAGCACGGCAACACCGCCTTCGTTGACACCATCGCCGCTTTCGAGGGCGTCAAGGACGTCAGCCTGATCCAGTACAACGGCGAATATAACGGTTAGGAGTTCCTATGGCAATGACCGCCAAGAAAAGTGAAAGAATCCAGATCGGCATCATCCTGGTGCTGACTGTAGTGATCGCGGGACTGCTCTATTACATGATCCCGTACCGCTACCGTCTGAACGCGGTCGTGGGTTTCGACCCGGACCTGACGGTCACGAGCAACCCGCTGATGGGCTACGCGCCCTTCGGCAGCAATACCAAGAAAACCGAAGACACCTCGATGGTTTACATCGAAGTCCTCTGGTCCGAATGGGAACCGGAGGAAGGGGTCTACGATATCGAGACCCTTGAGGAGAAGTACCACATCCCCGAATACAAAGAACAGGGAAAGAATGCCGTCATCCGTTTCGTCGCGGATAAACCGGGCGATGAAGAACACATGGATATTCCGGAATGGCTGTATAATAAAACTGATGGAGACGGTTTCTTCTATGAATATCACGACCGTTACGGCTACAGCCCGAATTACGAAAACGAGACGCTGATCGCCGCGCACGAAGCCGCCATTCAAGCTTTGGCGGACTATTGCAACGAGGACAGCTTCGTCGCGTTCGTGCAGCTCGGCAGCCTCGGCCATTGGGGCGAATGGCATGTCGTTGACGAAGACGGCTATTCATCCATGCCGAATCCCGACGTCTGCTGGGAATACGTCGATCATTACACCCGGAGCTTTGAGGACGTCAAGTTCCTCATGCGCCGCAGTTACGAGATCGCGGAGGCCGAGGGCTTCGGCCTGTATGATGACGTGATGGGCGACGCCAAGCAGACCGACGAATGGCTCAACTGGACCCGCGAAGGCGGTACGCAGGAGACGCTGGGGGACGACCTCGAGCTTGTCCCGTATGAAGACTTCTGGATGAACGGCCCCGTCGGCGGTGAATTCGCGAGCGGGCTGGATTGGGAGAATATGTCCGACGAGGAGTTGGAGGATATCTACCGCCAGATGGACGAAAGCCATGTCACCTACCTCGGCCCGAATACCGGCCCGGACGACGCGGAGCTTCGCCGCCGCTTGCTCAATCATATGGGCTACCGTATCTACGTCTCGGAGCTCTCGACGAAGTTCTCCTTCGCGGATAACACGCTGAAGGTCAACATGACTTGGGAAAACAAGGGCGTCTCGACGTTCGCCTTTGACTGGGAGCCGATCATGTACGTCTACAACATTGACGGCGATTTGATTTATTGGGAGTCCGTTGACATTCAGCTCTCGAAGCTCGGGCCGACCGATACCGTCGTGACCGAGAACAGCATCCCTTACACGGATGAGCTCCGCGACGGCTACACCATCGGCATCAGGATCACCGACGAGTCCGGGGACCGCATCCTGCGGCCCGCGTACGAGCGCCAGGAAGACCCGATTGACGGCGTCGAGATCCTGTACCGCTACAACCAGGACGACTAAACCGCTTCTCGCGGATATCCTTTCGGAAAGGAGAAACAATGAACGATAATCAAAGTCCACTGCAATCCATGCGCGAACGAATGGAAGCCTTGATGGGCAAAATCGTCAAGATGGAGCAGGAGCAGCAGGCTATTCTGGATTCTGTGAAATCCGTCGTTGATGATGGGCAGAAGGTGGGGAGCTCCGTTGACAACCTGTCGCAGCGCGTCCATGAAGTGACCGGCGCGTACACGACCTGCATGTCGCAGATCAAACGGCAGATCAACGCCCTGAACGAAGCCTGCAACAACTGCATGAACAACCTGCTGATCGAGGGCAAGAACGTCAACAGCGGCGCCGCGCTTTTCGTGGACGAAGCCAAGAAGAATCTCGCCGAAAGCGAAGCCAACAGCTCTTACGACAAGAGCGGCTTCCGCCTCAGCACGACCATCCTCCCCGGCGACGGCACGATGCTCGAAGTGAACACCGACATCCCGCAGGCGGAGAACATGCCCAAACGGCAGGTCAGCTTCAAGGACGGGCAGCCCGAAGCCCCCGAACAGCCCGCCGCTGTCTCCGAACCCGAGCCGAAACCCGCCCCGGCCGACATCAACGACGGCCTTGACGCCCTGGCCGCTTTCATCGATCCTTCATTGAAGACAACCTCCGAACCGGAACCGGAAGTCGAAGCCGAAGTCCCCGTTGAAAATACGGAGAGCGAACCGGAACCGGAGCCGGAAGCCGAAGTCCCCGCCGAGAATACGGAGAGCGAATCGGAACCGGAAACCGAAGCCGAAGTCCCCGTTGAGAATACGGAGAGCGAAGCGGAACCGGAAGCCGAAGCAGAAGCTGCTGCCGAGACAACGGCGGAATCGTCCGAACCGGCTGAACCGGCTGAACCTGCTGAAGAAGAGTCCGTCCCCCATTATCACTATTGGGAGCCGGAGAAAAAAGAGGAGGCCGTGTTTCCGGCTTCCAAACCGGCTGACAGCGAAACAAAAGAAGAAGACAAAAAAGAAGAAGAAAAACCGTGGTACGCCCAAAAAGAAGAGGATGCTTCTTTAGGCCGCCCGCAGGTCCGGATCGTTCAGCAGACCGTGACCCCGATTGAGCAAACGCCGAAAGTCTCCGTCAACGACAGCCGCCGTTCGCACGACGTCAGCCGCCTCACCGAAACGGCTCCTGCCGACCGTCGTCCCGCTTCCCAAAAAGTCCCGAAAAACCGCAGCTTCTTCGCGAGAATATTGGGAAAGTAAGTCAATAGTCAGCAGTCAATAGTCAATAGCGGCGCCCGATAATCGAAGCAAGTCTTCAATTATCGGGCGCTTTGTTTAAGAGTGACCAGGGACCGGTGACCGGATAACATTGCGAGCTCGACTTGCGAAGTCCCGCTCCCCATAGCGGGCGCTTAAGCCTTCCCCTCGAGGGGAAGGGGGACCACGTTAGTGGTGGATGAGGTGCGCGATAGCCCCAAACGCCGGACACAGCAATTCGCGCTCCCGAAGCTGTTGCCAACTCCTAACACCTCACTCCTCACTCCTAACTTTCTTTCGGTGTGGTGGATGAGGTGACCTGCAGACCCGCTCCCTTTCGCGGAGCGTGCAGTTACCGAACGATTTCCAGCAGCAGCTTCAAACTCGCAAGAACACGGCCGAACTCGATGTCCTCGGCGTACGGATATTTTCGCCGATAAGCATCCCACAGCTGCGCCAACCTTGAATCGGCAGCAACCGTTTCATAGATCTTCATCGAATCCGTCATAACATTCTCGCTGTGACGGTTCCTGCAGGTCGCTTTGAATGCCGACTTGAGTGTCAATGGATCGATTTTATCTTTGTATGAAATCAACAAAACATGGACGTCGTAGAAATCTCTCATGCGGGTGTTCAGAACGCCCCGCGCGAGGATCGTTTGCAGCTTCTCTGCCAACACGGTTTCGATGTTGTACGAGAGCAGCGTGATGGAGCGCTTCTCAAGCATCAGCTGATATTCGTATTCCACAGCGCCGGGCGTGATGACGCCGCCGGTGGAGACATCGATTTTGATCGGCGTCGCCATTCTGCCGATGCGGGCCTCCAGGCCGAAACGAATGCCCGGGTATTCCATCTCGTCCATGATCGCCGCCGCGCTTTTTATCTCAAACATCACGCCATCGTCAATGTCGACCCGGCAAATAGATTCAATCACGGCCTTCGTGTTTTCAAGCGACAGATCGAAATTCCTGACAGTCGTGTCAATATCCATCGTGGAACGAAGCGAGACGCCCAGCATGGACATGACGAGGA
>CAVIKW010000051.1:0-13856 GCA_963643375.1 Flexilinea sp.
AGGGGAAGGGGGACCACGTAGTGGTGGATGAGGTGAGATGGGCACGGATGCCCGATATTACAATCCACGCTTCCGAAGCAATATTAAAACTCCACTCTCCACTCTGTCTTTTCGTATGTGCCCGATGGGGGAGATTGTTCTCCCCTGCCGGGCGCTTGTTTTTTTCATCCTCCTCACATTCTTTCCCTTGCCCGGCAGTGTAGAAAAGAGCAAAAGTTTCATAGAAAAGCGCAAAAAGGGGAAGCGGAAAGCAAACTATACTGGAATAACAGCAAGCTAAATTATTCGGGAGGGGACTGAAATTGAGCAGTATTTCCTTGAAAAATGTAACAAAAGCATATGGCAGCGACGTTGTCATTGAAGACCTGAATCTTGACATTCGGGACGGCTCCTTTACGGTCCTCGTCGGCGCGTCGGGATGCGGCAAGTCCACGACCCTGCGTATGATTACCGGGTTGGAAACCGTCACAAAAGGCGATATTTACATCGACGGCGAACGCGTGAACGACATCGCGCCGGGCAAGCGGAACATCTCCATGGTGTTCCAGAACTATGCTCTTTACCCGACGATGACAGTCCGTGAGAATATTGAATTCGGCCTCGTCAATAAAAAAGTCGCGAAAGCCGAGCGGACGCGCCGGGTCAACGAAGTCTGTGAACTTGTCGGATTGACCGAATATCTTGACCGCAAACCGGCGAATCTCTCCGGCGGTCAGCGCCAGCGTGTGGCGTTGGCGCGCGCGATGGTGAAAGAACCGCGCGTGTTCATGATGGACGAACCGCTGTCAAACCTTGACGCGAAACTCCGCGCCGCGATGCGGGTGGAGCTCATCAATATGCACAAACGAATGGGCACGACCTTCGTCTATGTGACGCATGATCAGACCGAAGCGATGTCCATGGCGGATGACATTGTTCTGATGGATAAAGGCAAAGTGATCCAGCAGTCCAATCCGCGGGAGATGTACCATAATCCGAACTGCGTTTACACCGCCCAGTTTATCGGGACGCCGCAGACGAACATTATCAGCGGGTTCCTGCCGGATGGCCTGCAGCTCGGCATCCGTCCCGAAAAGATCCGCTTGACCGGCACGGACGGCGAATGCGTCAAGATCCCCGGACGGATTAAGACAAAAGAAATGCTCGGCTCCGAGATCATTTATTCAATTGAAACAAAATACGGCACGTTGATGTGCAAAAGCGAACAGGATGTTGATGACGGCGCGTCGCTGAGCTGCAATGTACTGTTTGACAACCTTTATCTCTTTGATCAAGACGGCCGCCGGATCGCGTTTGATGACAGTTCCGCGAACGCTGTCCGCGCTGAATTCGGAGGCTGAAAGATGGGAAAGTTGACAAAACAACAGCTGCGGGAGCGGATCACCGGCTATATTCTCATCGCGCCGGCAGCAATCCTGCTGCTGACTTTCACGGTCTACCCGATTGGGTATTTGTTCTACCGCTCTCTGCGCAGCGGCAACCTGATCACCGCGAACCCGAAGTACGTCGGATTCAGAAACTATGAAAAGCTCTTCGCCTCGGCTGATTTTCAAAAAGTTCTGCTGAACACGATTGAGTTTACCGTGATTACGGTCGTCATCACCATCGCGCTGGCGGTTGTCATTGCGGCTTGGCTCAAGAGCAGCCGCAACCCGAAGCTGAACGAATTCTGCCAGACGGTCATGTTTACTCCGCATGTCATTTCGATGGTGTCCGTTGCCACGCTGTTCCTGTGGATGATGGACTCCAAGAACGGGCTTTTCAACACCATTCTCAACGCGTTCGGCCTTCCCTCCGCGGCCTTTATCTCAAGTCCGAACACCGCGCTGGTCTCGGTAGCGTTCGTCTCAATTTGGAAAACGCTCGGCTATTATGTGCTGCTGATCATGGCCGCGATTCAGAACATCCCGGTCAGTGTATATGAAGCCGCCGAGATGGATGACACTCCGAAGATTCGGCAGTTTTTCAAGATCACCCTGCCGATGATTTCGCCGACGATCTTATTCACAACCGTTGTGGCGACGATTTCATCCTTCAAAGTCTTCGACAGCGTCAGCATCATGACGGGAGGCGGCCCGGTCAACGCGACGAACACCCTCGTCTACTTTATCTACGATTACGCGTTCAGATACGGGAAACCGGGTCCGGCATGCGCGGCGGGGATCGTTCTGCTGATTTTTGTCTGCGTCATCACCTTCATCCAATTCCGTGTGAGCAAATCCCGCGTTCACTATCAGTAAAGGAGCGTTGATAAAATGAAAAGCACCAAAGACACAATTCTGAACGGATTGGACATCCTCGGCAAAGTGTTGATTATTCTTATTATGGCCTTTCCGTTTTTCTGGATGATCTCCGCGTCATTTCAAACGCTGCAGGAGACCATCACCGTACCTCCGACGCTGATCCCGGGTCAAATTAACTTGGATAACTTCAAGGAAGTGTTCAAAGTCGTCAATGTGTGGCAGTATCTCCGCAACTCCCTGATCGTATGCATCAGCGTTGTTTTCCTGCAGTATCTGGTCATCGTCCCCGCGGCTTACAGCCTCGCGAAGATTGACTATAAAGCCAAGCCGCTGCTCTTCGGCTTGGTCATGGTCGGGCAGATGATCCCGCAGCAGATCACCTTCCTCCCGGTTTATTTTATGTTCAGTAAAATGAACCTGATGGATACTTACACCGCGCTGATCATCCCCTTTATCTCGAATCCGTTCGGCATCTTCCTGCTGCGCCAATACTTTATGCAGGTGCCGTCCGAAGTTATCGAAGCGGCGAAACTGGATAACGCAAGTGAGCTGAAGATCATGTTCAAGATTATGATGCCGATGGCGAAATCCGCGTTGGTGACGATTGGGCTGCTTTCCTTCATCTCAAACTGGAACGGTTATTTCTGGCCGTTGATCATGACCAATAAAGACGCCTACCGTACGCTTCCGATCGGTATCTCATTGCTGAAAGACGCCGATTCGCTGCAGCGTTGGAATGTGATCATGGCCGGCAACCTGCTGCTTGTGCTCCCGATGCTTCTGCTGTATATCTTCGCGAGCAAGAAGATCCGTAATGCCTTCGTTTATTCAGGCATCAAATAAATTCGTAATCAATCGGTTCTTGCCGAACCGAAAAAGAATAAAAGGAGTTTCAATGAAAAAAGCTTTTGCTGTTGTTCTTGTTGTACTCATGGCTTTGAGCATGCTCTCTGCCGCTTCCGCTGATGATGGAAAGATCACGCTTGAGTTCTGGCATTCCATGGGCGGCACCACCGGTGAACTCGTTCAGGAAATCGTCGACGAATTCAACGCGAGCCAGGATGAAATCTATATTGACTGCATTTACCAGGGCGACTATACGACCGGCGGTACCAAGATTCAGGCCGCTGTCGCTTCCGGAAACGGTCCGGCGATCGCGCAGATTGAGATCACCCGCGTAGGGATGTATGCCGCCGCGGACGCGCTGCTTGACCTGACGCCCTATGCCGAAGCGGATGAGGAATTCGATGTCAACAGCCTTTACGACGGTGTGATGGACTTCTCCTGGTACGACGGCAAGCTCGTCTCCCTGCCGAACGGCCGTTCCGTCCCTGTGATGTATTACAATGTGGACGCGCTGAAGGAAGCCGGCATTGAATCCGCTCCCGCCGACTGGGATGAATTCGTTGCTGCCGCGCTCGCGACCACTGATCCGGAAAAAGGCACCTATGGCTACGGCTGCCCGATCGGCGACTCCTGGTATTATCTCGCGCTGATGCTGACCGCCGGCGGTCAGATTTACAATGAAGAAGGCAACAACATCGGCTTCAACAATGAATCCGGTACCGCTCCGCTGCAGATGTGGGTCGACCTTCAGGAACAGGGCGCGCTCTATCTGCCCGACGGCGATGACTATGCCTCCAACTCCGCGCTGCGCAACGCCTTCATGGCCGGTATCTGCAACATCACCATGCAGTCCTCCGCGCAGTACCGCTCCCTCGTTGACAACAGTGACTTCGAAGTCGGTGTCGCTTACATTCCGAAGAATGTAACCTACGCCGCGATCCCGGGCGGTTCCAATATCGTTTCCTTCGGCACCAATCTCTCCGATGAAGAAAAGAACGCCGTTTGGACCTTCATGAAGTACATGGTCTCCGGTGATGTCGCCGGTAAGTACGCTGCCGGTACCGGCTACCTGCCGACTTCCGACGCCGCGCTCAACTCCGCTGTCTATCAGGAAAAGCTTGCCGAGTATCCTTACCTCGACATTGCTGTCGGCCAGCTGGAATACTTCGTTGATATGCCTTTCGATGAAAACTACACCGAGGTCAAGGACGCGATCGTCGGTAAGTATATCCAGGAAGTCATCATGAACGGCATGTCCCCTGAAGACGCTGTCGCCGCGATGGCTGAAGAAACCGCAGAAATTTACGAGTAATTCGACTCCTATCATAATAGATTGGGAAGCCCGGCATCGTCCGGGCTTCTCATGATAAGGATTGTGCTATGAGACTTACAAAAGCCTTGGCTGAACAGCTGCTGCAGGACGCGTGGGAGAGGCCGATTAACCGTCCTTGGATCACACACTGCCGCGCGGTGGGAAAGACCGGCGGGATTATTGCTGCCGCTGTCGGCGCTGATCCGGACCTGACGGAAGCGCTGGGGATGATTCATGATATCGGAAAAATCGACACGCGCGAAGTCGTTTACCACGACCTGCTCGGATGGGAATACATGACAAAGCTCGGATATGACGAAGTGTCATCGGCAGTCTGCCTGACGCATTCCTATCTCAATAACGACGACACTTGCGTCGCGGGCGGTTATCTGCCGGAGAACGAATTTCGGAAAAACTTTATCCGTGAACATGTCTATACGGACGAGGAAAAGATCATCAACCTCTGCGACCTGATGTGCAAAGACCGGTTGATGACTTTCGAAGACCGCATGATCGATCTGCTTGGGCGGAAAGGCATTCACCCGAATTCCGCTTACCATTTGTATGAGGCGGTAAAGCTGAAAAATTATTACGACAGCAAAATCGAAGGCGGCCTTTACAGCCTGTTCCCGGATCTGCATTTGATGAACGGGGACGTCAGAATATTTTGACCAAAACGGCGGCGGATCAATTTCGGCTGCCGTTTTTCTTCGTCCTGTATTCGCCGGGCGTACAGCCTTCATGCTTGATGAAGGTCTTCGTGAAATAACTTTGACTGTAGTATCCGACCGATTCTCCGATTTCCTTTATGGAAAGGTTCCCGGAGGTAAGCAGTGCTTTCGCTTTGCTCAGGCGCAGTTTGGTCAGGTACTCAACGAAATTGACGCCGGTCCTTTTTTTGAACATGGAGCTGAGATAATTCGGCGTAAGGTCAAACCGCGAAGCCAATTCATTGATTGAGATGTTCTCGGCGTAATGCTCGTTGACATAGGCAGTGACCATATCCAAGCGGTTTGAGCCGGAAGCTTGATTCAGCAGGCTGCCCTCTGTTTCATGAAGCGTTGACCGCAGCGCGTTCAAGTCAGCGGGATTTGAGACAGCAGCGCCCGCGGCGATTGAAATGAAATCGCAGAGGCATTGCAGCCGCGGCGCGGTGAGCTCGGATGCCGCGGAGAGCAATTTTTCGGACAGGGTGATGAAATTCGCGCTGTCCTTTTCCCGAATGTACGCGCATAGATTGATCCACTCCGCGCAAATTTCGGAAAGGCTCTCATCGGCGGGAGAAATCCGCCCGAGGTCATAGCGTTTCCCGGTGCCGAGATATACACGGATCGGGCAGAGATCCGTCATCCGATGAAGCGAAGCGGCAAGCTCAACCGGAGAAGCCCCGATCGGAGAGACAAAGCAGGTGATGTTCCGCGGATATCCGCTGCGGGGAAACTGCCGAAGCGCGCCGCGAACCTGCTCCGCGGACTTTGAGTAAAGGATCATCAAAGTCCCTTCTCGGCAGGGAAGGGAGCAGGCGTTCTCCGACGGGACGAAACCCAACGCGGCGCCGCTGTTCGCGCTGTCTTCGCAGAGCAAAACCACGGCACTCGTGTACGCCGTGTCATAAAGATAAGACACATCATGCCGGTGAAGCGTCCCCGCGAGCCAGGCCCTCATCTTCTCCTTGATATTCTCTTGATTTTTCGCGAGAATATCTCTCGTATCCGAAATGATTTTCCGAAGCTGCTTTTCGTCCAAAGGCTTCAGCAGGTAATCCGTGACGCCGAGATGAACCGCCTGACGGGCATATTCGAATTCGCTGAACCCGCTCATAATGTAATATCGGGTATTCGGGCTGCGCTTGGCCGCCTCTTCAATCGCGGCGAGCCCATCCATGCCGGGCATACGGATATCCACCAGCGCGATGTCGAAGACGTTGGACTCCATCATACGCAGCATCTCCGAACCGGTATAGGCGTGCTTTACCGTGAGATCCGGCTCGGCAATGGCATTCAGACTGTATTCAATAGAGATGTGAATCAGAGGCTCGTCATCAACGATCAGCAGGTTCATCAAGCGATTCCTTCCGAGAGAAGTCAATTTCAACGCGGGTCGTGTCATCCCGATAAACATGGAGCTCCGCGTCCGGATACCAAAGCAAAAGGCTGCTCTTCACATACGGCAGGCCGACCCTCGCGTTTATGTCCGAGTCATCCGTTTCTTCGGCAAGCTTTTTCTCCATCGCCGCGGCATCGAAGCCGACACCGTTGTCCTCGATCAAGATTCTGAGGCGGCTTCCGTTTTCCCCGACTTGAATACGGCAGAGACATGGATGCTCGCAAGGCTCAATGCCGTGGATGACCGCGTTCTCCACAAGCGGCTGCAGGAGAAGGCGCGGAATTTGAATCCCGCGGAATTCTTCGGCGCAGTCAATCTCAAAATTAAGACGTTCCCCGAATCGCAGCTGCTGAAGCCGGAGATAATCTTCAAGGAAATCGACCTCTTCTCCGATCGTTGTCAGATTCTCTTTCCTCAAAACATAGCGAAGCAGACGCGAGAGACTGTAGAAACCGTCGTTCAGCTTTTCCCTTTCTCCGATTTGGTTCAAGGCAATGAAGCAATAGATCGTGTTGATGAGAAAATGCGGCTGTATCTGCGAACGCAGCGCGGCCAATTGAAGCGTCTTCTGCCGAATCGTAAGCAGGTATTCACTGCGGATCTTCTCATTCAAATAATCAATGAACTCATTGACGGAAGTGCCGATGCGGTTGAATTCATCAACGGACACCTCGGGACAGCGGGCTGTCAAATCTCCGCCTTCTAATTTGGTGAAAGTATTCTGCAGTGCGGCGGTCGAATGGACGATCCAACGGTTGAACGAATAAAACAGCACCAGCGCGATGAAGCAGCAGACAAGATAAATGCCGACCGCGTTCGCGATCACAGAGTGCGTATAGCGGCTGATCTCATCCAGAGAATAGACAATCCGGACATTCAGCGGATTGTCTGAATCCGTTTTCGGCGTACAGTTCCACAGACTGCCGTCATAACGGAATTCACCGCCGGCGATGATTTGCCCGAACGCGCTCTCCGTAAGCGGATGCCCGGAGTAAATCAGCTCCTGCCGTTCATTCGTGATTACGGCGAAAGAATTGTACATCAGCTCAATATTCTTCAACCCGTCCTCGAAAGTTTTGGAGCGGAAATTCAGCGTAATGATATTGATCTGATCCTTCAGGCGCAGATTCCGTACCTTCCGGGAAACATAAAAAGAAGAAACATCCAAAGTGTCATCCGAATCCGCCTCCGCGGTGTGCGCCGGCGTGTAGACGGTGTTCCCATCCGCCTCCAGCGCGTGAAGATACCAAGGCTGCTCTTCAAGCTGCAGATTGTTTTGAAAATAGCGGTATTCATTGTAGATGATCGGGAAAAACAACAGCTGCCCATCGGAGTAAATCACCAAGTCGCGGATGTCGGAATGATTGAAAGAAATGAGGTTGATCAATCCCTGCATTTCGGATTGGAACTCGCTGAGCTTGACCTGATAATCCGGATCGTCCGGCGAGAAGGCCTTCGAGGAAGAAAAATAACTGTGGTAATAAGGAGCGGATGTAATCGTCTCAATCTCTTTTTGGTAGCTGTCGATATAAGTCGCGATGAGATCCTCTGAAACAGAAATCATCGTCCGGGCAGTATTTCGGTAATTACGATCAAAACGAATGCACAGCAGCGCGGTAATGAGCACCGCCGGCAGCAGCGTGCTGACAAGAAAGCACAACAGCAGCCTGCCGACGATCGTATTCCCGACACCGAATTTTCGTAACGAATTCATGCCCTAATTATATCCCATCCACGAATGAATTCGCCGCAAGCGGACCGCCGGATGCTCCCATTCGCCCGCGTTAATACCTTCCCCTATGAGGGGAAGGGGGACCGCTTCGCGGTGGATGAGGTGCGCGATAGCAACGCCCGCCCGCCATTGCAAGTCGCGCTCACTTTCAGACGCGCATATTGTCCTTCCCCTCGAGGGGAAGGGGGCCCGCTCCGCGGGGGATGAGGTGACCCGCGGACCCGCTCCCCTTCGCGAAGCGAATAACGCCGAAAAAACCGAATGTCACAAAAAATCACGAATTTTCAAAATTCCCTTGACCGAAACTCCCGAAAGTATATAATTGATTTTGTTGCGCGACACGAAGAGTGAAACGCAACACCAAGAACCTTGACAATTGAGAAGCAGCAGAAATAAAAAACAAACCAGACAATTCCGGCGAAGAATCCGTGAAAAATGAACTTAACAGCCGAAAGGCTGTAGAAAATTTAGCGGAGAGTTTGATCCTGGCTCAGGATGAACGCTGGCGGCGTGCCTAATACATGCAAGTCGAACGGGTGTAGCAATACATTAGTGGCGAACGGGTGAGTAACACGTTGGTGACCTGCCCCAAAGATGGGAATATCACTTGGAAACGAGTGGCAAAACCGAATAAGCTTATAGGGATTAGAAAGCTATAAGTAAAAGCGAAAGCTACTTTGGGAGGGGCCTGCGGCCCATCAGTTAGTTGGTGAGGGTAACGGCCCACCAAGACGAAGACGGGTAGGGGACCTGAGAGGGTGGCCCCCCACAATGGAACTGAAACACGGTCCATACACCTACGGGTGGCAGCAGTAGGGAATATTGCTTAATGGGCGAAAGCCTGAAGCAGCAACGCCGCGTGGATGATGAAGGCCTTCGGGTCGTAAAATCCTTTTACAGGGGACGAGGAAGGACGGTACCCTGTGAATAAGTCTCGGCTAACTACGTGCCAGCAGCCGCGGTAAAACGTAGGAGACGAGCGTTATCCGGATTTACTGGGCGTAAAGAGCGTGTAGGAGGCAATACAAGTTGGATGTAAAATCTCCCGGCTTAACCGGGAGGCGTCGTTCAAGACTGTATAGCTAGAGTACGAGAGAGGTAATCGGAACTCCGGGAGTAGTGGTGAAATACGCAGATATCCGGAAGAACACCAGAGGCGAAAGCGGATTACTGGCTCGAGACTGACACTGAGACGCGAAAGCCAGGGTAGCAAACGGGATTAGAGACCCCGGTAGTCCTGGCCGTAAACGATGTAGACTCGTCGTTCGACATGTAAAAGTGTGGAGTGACTAAGCAAACGCAATAAGTCTACCGCCTGGGGAGTACGGTCGCAAGATTAAAACTCAAAGGAATTGACGGGGGCCCGCACAAGCAGCGGAGCGTGTGGTTTAATTCGATGATACACGAAGAACCTTACCAGGGTTTGACATACAAGTGGTAGTGAAGGGAAACCGGAACGACCCCTCGGGGAGCTTGAACAGGTGCTGCATGGCTGTCGTCAGCTCGTGTCGTGAGATGTTCGGTTAAGTCCGCTAACGAGCGCAACCCTTGTTGTGTGTTACACGTATCACGCAAGACCGCCGGTAGAAAGCCGGAGGAAGGTGGGGATGACGTCAAGTCAGCATGGCCTTTATATCCTGGGCTACACACACGCTACAATGGTCGGTACAATGGGAAGCGAAACCGCGAGGCGGAGCGAATCCTGAAAAGCCGGCCCCAGTTCAGATTACAGGCTGCAACCCGCCTGTATGAAGATGGAGTTGCTAGTAACCGCAGGTCAGCGATACTGCGGTGAATACGTTCCCGGGCCTTGTACACACCGCCCGTCACGTCATGGGAGTTGGCAACACCTGAAGTTGGTATCTTAACCCGAAAGGGAGGGAGCCACCAAAGGTGGGGTCGATAACTGGGACGAAGTCGTAACAAGGTAGGGGTACCGGAAGGTGCCCCTGGATCACCTCCTTTCTAGGTAAAAGTAAGAGGCTTAGGCCGAATACAAAAGTACCAAAAAGAAAAGAAATCCTGTTTCAAACGCGGAGTGGAAGCAGGTGGTCGGAATAAGAAGGAATGGGAAAATTTCTGCTGGTTCTGAATTGTCAAGGAGGGCTTTTAGCTCAGCTGGTTAGAGCGCGCCTCTGATAAGGGCGAGGTCTCAGGTTCGAGTCCTGAAAGGCCCACAGACGAGGAATTAGGGGATTTAGCTCAGCCGGGAGAGCGGTGCCTTTGCAAGGCATAGGCCGGGGGTTCGAGTCCCCCAATCTCCACAGAAGTCCTTGTGAGCTTTCCGAAGCTTTCAAAACAAAGAGTCGGAAAGGTCGTAAAGACCGCAAGAACGTTGACAACCGAATACAGTATGTAGGCCAAATCGCGAGTGAAGGGAAACACTCAAAAATAAAACCAACCATAAAAGTATCCAAGGATACGAACCGAGTGAAAGAAGAACAGAGAGTCCGGAAGAAGGACCTGTTCCTTGCATCACGTGAAAAGCTACTAAGAGCTTACGGGGGATGCCTTGGCGCTGAATGCCGAAGAAGGACGTGGGACACTGCGATAAGCCCGGCGGAGCCGTGAACAGGCGTCGATACCGGGATGTCCGAATGGAGAAATCCGACAAAGCGAACCTTTGTCATCTTCATATGAACCAATAGTATGAAGAAGGGAACCCGGGGAACTGAAACATCTAAGTACCCGGAGGAAAAGAGAATATTCCCAAAGTAGTGGCGAGCGAAATGGGAACAGCCCAAACCGATACGGAGTGATCCGTAAAGGGGTTGTAGGGTCTTGTCATAACGTGAAAAAAGCCGACGGATAGTGGAATGACGTGGGAAAGTCAACCAAAGAAGGTTAGAGTCCGGTACACGAAATCCGAGAGACACAGACGAGATACCTGAGTAGTGCCGTGCACGCTAATACGGCATGAAACCGGGGGGTCCACCTCCCAAGGCTAAACACATTCAGCGACCGATAGAGGACAAGTACCGTGAGGGAAAGGTGAAAAGTACCCCGATAAGGGGAGTGAAACAGAACCTGAAACCGTAAGCTTACAAGCAGTCGAAGGGCTATACGCGCAAGCGGAAGCCTGACGGCGTGCCTCTTGGAGAATGAGCCTACGAGTTATTCGATGTGGCGAGGTTAAGTGAGAGAAACACGGAGCCGAAGCGAAAGCGAGTCTTAATAGGGCGTAGAGTCGCAAAGAATAGACACGAAACTGGATGAGCTAACCATGAGCAGGATGAAGCGGGCATAACCCCCCGTGGAAGACCGAACCTTTCAACGCTGCAAAGTTGAGGGATGACTTGTGGTTAGAGGTGATATGCCAAACGAATTCAGAGATAGCTTGTTCTCCCCGAAATAGTTTTAGGACTAGCGGTGGGGATTAACTTGTGGAGGTAGAGCACTGAATGAGCGCGGGGGTCAAAGACTTACCAACCTCAATCAAACTCCGAATGCCAGAAGTGGGACCCCGCCAGTCGGACTACGGGTGATGAGATTCGTGGTCAAAAGGGAAACAGCCCAGATCATCGGCTAAGGTCCCCAAATCCATGCTAAGTGGGAAACGATGTGGAGTTACAGAGACAACCAGGAGGTTCGCTCAGAAGCAGCAACCCTTTAAAGAGTGCGTAACAGCTCACTGGTCAAGTGATTCTGCGCGGAAAACGTAACGGGGCTAAGCATGGTACCGAAGCCATGGGATTTATACAAGGTATAGATCGGTAGGGGAGCGTTCTACAAGCGGAGAAGGTATACCGAAAGGAGTACTGGAGCGAGTAGAAGTGAGAATGTAGGCATGAGTAGCGAAAAACATGTGAGAACCATGTTCATCGAAATATCTAAGGTTTCCGACGTCAAGTCAATCTGCGTCGGGTTAGTCGGGGCCTAAGGCGAGGCCGAAAGGCGTAGTCAATGGACAGCCGGTTAATAATCCGGCACCTGATTATGGAGCGATGAGGGGACACAACGAGGGAATCCGGCCTGTTAGTGGATTCAGGTGGACGAACGTCAGCCGTTGAGAGCGGGGTCAAAATACCGTTCGAGGTGAGGGAAGTCAGGAGCCGTAAGGCGGAACCGAGAAGCACCTTGTTGTCAAGAAAAGCCTCTAAGCAATGAAGTAATCAGCCCGTACCGTAAACCGACACCGGTGGATGAGTAGAGAATACTGAGATGAACGGGAGAACTATCGTTAAGGAATTAGGCAACATAGCCCCGTAACTTAGGGAGAAGGGGTGCCCTCCAGCTTGATAAATAGGGCAGGAGGGTCGCAGTGAAAGGGCTCTAGTAACTGGTTAGCAAAACCACAGGTCTCTGCGAAGTCGAAAGACGAAGTATAGGGGCTGACGCCTGCCCAGTGCCGGAAGGTTAAGGGGATTGGTTAGGAGCAATCCGAAGCTGAGAACTGAAGCCCCGGTGAACGGCGGCCGTAACTATAACGGTCCTAAGGTAGCGAAATTCCTTGTCGGGCAAGTTCCGACCCGCACGAACGGCGTAATAACTAGAGCACTGTCTCGACGATAGACCCGGTGAAATTGAAATGGCTGTGAAGATGCGGCCTACCCGCAGCAGGACAAAAAGACCCCGTGGAGCTTTACTGTAACCTGGCATTGAGTTTAGGTGATATTTGTGTAGGATAGGTGGGAGACAGAGAAATCAGGGCGCCAGCCTTGGTGGAGTCAACGGTGAAATACCACCCTGATATTATTTGAACTCTAACGTATACCCGTGAACCGGGATACGGACCGTGTCAGGCGGGCAGTTTGACTGGGGCGGTCGCCTCCAAAAGAGTAACGGAGGCGCCCAAAGGTTCCCTCAGACAGAATGGAAACCTGTCGGAGAGTGTAAAGGCAAAAGGGAGCTTAACTGAAAGACCAACGCGTCGACCAGATACGAAAGTAGGGCTTAGTGATCCCACGGTACAGAGTGGAATGGCCGTGGCTTACCGGATAAAAGCTACCCCGGGGATAACAGGCTGGTGAGATCCAAGAGTTCACATCGACGATCTCGCTCGGCACCTCGATGTCGGCTCATCGCATCCTGGGGCTGGACAAGGTCCCAAGGGTCCGGCTGTTCGCCGGTTAAAGCGGTACGCGAGCTGGGTTCAGACCGTCGTGAGACAGGTCGGTCTCTATCCGCTGTGGGCGAAAGAGAATTGAGAAGGGCTGCCCCTAGTACGAGAGGACCGGGGTGGACGAACCTCTGGTGTGTCAGTTGTTCCGCCGGGAGCATCGCTGAGTAGCCACGTTCGGAAGAGATAACCGCTGAAAGCATCTAAGTGGGAAACTCGCTTCAAGATAAGTTCTCTTGACTGAAAAGTATAAGATCGCAAGGAGACTACTTGCTGGATAGGCCGGAGGTGAAAGGTCAGTAATGGCTTGAGCAAACCGGTACTAATGATCGAAGGCTTTTGCGTGATGTAAGGAACAGGGAAGTCTTCCGGAAAGAAGACGGCGAGAAGAAATACATACTGTATAAGGTAAAAATAAAGAAGTGAAGTTGGTGACCATAGGAGCGTGGGTATACCCGGAAACATTCCGAACCCGGCAGTCAAGCGCGTGTCCGCTGATGGTACTTGGGGGGCGACCCCCCGGGAGAGTAAGAAATTGCCAACCTCACTTCTTTTTTT
>CAVIKW010000052.1:0-13796 GCA_963643375.1 Flexilinea sp.
GGCGAAGCCCATCGCCGCCCTTTACCTCTCCGTACCATTAAAGGCGCGGACAGCGGCTTTCGACGGACACTGTGCCTTCACCCGCGCCGCGCGTCAGCGCCGGGCTCAGGTTTGCGGTGAGGTCACTGTCAGAAGCGATGGACAGGGAAAGAATAAAGTCCGGCGCTTGGGTTGGCACCTCATCCACCGCTGCCGCGGTCCCCCTTCCCCTCAATAGGGGAAGGCCTTAACGCCGCTCGAAAGGGGGCAAGACTTCGTGTGGCGGGCGGGCGACAAAAAAGACTGCCGCGAATTTACGGCAGCCTTTGTTATTGCCTTTAGGCTGTTGATTACATGCCGCCGAGCAGGCAGGCGAGGACGCCTTTCTGGGCGTGGAGGCGGTTGTGGGCTTCGGGGAAGACGCGGGACTGAGGTCCGTCCTGGACTTCGTCGGTGATCTCCTGGCCGCGGTGGGACGGCAGGCAGTGCATGACGATGGCTTCCTTGCCGGCGATGTCGAGCAGTTCCTGATTGACCTGATACGGCTTGAAGACCTGCTGGCGGATTTCCTTCTCGGCTTCCTGACCCATGCTGACCCAGGTATCGGTGTAGAGGACCTGAGCGCCCTTCGCGGCTTCCTTCGGGTCGCGCGTGAAGGAAAGGTGGCTGCCGCTTTCGGAGGCGAACTTCTCGGCGAGGGTGATGGCTTCGGCCGGCATGTCATAGCCTTCCGGGCAGGCGATGGTGAAGTTGGCACCCATGCGGGCGCAGATGTGCATCAGGGATACCGCGACGTTGTTGCCGTCGCCGATGAAGCTGACGTTGATGCCCTTCAGCTGACCGAACTCTTCAATGATGGTCATGGCGTCGGCCATACCCTGGCACGGATGGTTGTAGTCGGAGAGGCCGTTGATGACCGGGATGCCGGCGTACTGCGCGAGCTCAACAATGTGCTGATGCTGGAAAACGCGGGCCATGATGGCGTCAACGTAACCGCCGAGAACCTGGGCGACGTCCTTGACCGCTTCACGCTTGCCGAGGCCGATTTCATCCGGGGAAAGGTAGAAAGCGTAACCGCCGAGCTGGTGCATACCGATCTCGAAGCTGACACGCGTGCGGAGGCTGGCCTTCTGGAAGACGAGCGCGAGGGTCTTGCCGGCGAGGATCGGGTCATTGTGGCCGGTTTCCTTCAACTGCTTCTTGAGGTCGGCAGCGACATTCAGGATGTGCATCAGTTCGGGTTCGGAATAATCCGCGACAGACAAAAAGTGATTCATTTTCATAGTTAAATAATTCCTTGAATAAAAGTCCGCGTCTTTCGGCGCGTAATGATTAATGACAGTGAGAGCAGTCGCCGCCGCAGCTGCCGCAGGAGCAGCCGGAGCCGTGCCCGGTGGAAGCGATTCCGTCGCCCTGAGCGTAGCACATGGAGACGGCGCGTTTGGTGTTTTCACTCCCGCACTTCACGCAGGAAATCGGGTCATCCGCTTGGCTGAATGATCGCATGGCTTCAAATCGGGTGCTGCAGTCTTTGCAGACATATTCATAAATAGGCATCGTTTTGCCTCCTTGATGTTTCTATTATAGTCCACACTTGGGAAAACTTATTCCGCGGGTGATTCTGAAATGAGCTTATTCGCGAGGTCGCGGATGTCATTCGCGGCATTCGGGCGGCCGATGAGCGCGGCGTTCGCCTGCATCTGCTTCAGCAGCGCGCCGTCGTTCATCATCATGTGGGAGAAGGTCTCCAGCGTGTCATACTGCGTGCGGACGACTTTCCCCGCGCCGGATTCCTCAACCAATTGGGCGTTGCCCTCTTCCTGTCCGGGGAGGATCTCCGTCAACAGCATCGGCAGCCCCGCCGCCAGGCTCTCACTGGTGATGAGCCCGCCGGCTTTGGTGATGATCATATCCGAGGCGGCCATGATCTTGCTGACTTCGCTGCAGTAATTGTAAATCTTCACCGGGACGTGCCATTCGTTCAGGATCATTTTGTTGTAAAGCTCATCGTCCCCGCCCGCGGCCATGACAATCTGAACCGGGTACCCGGCGTGATTGATGACGTTGAGGTGATCCATCAAGGTCAGGACGCGTTTGCTGCCGACAGCTAAGATCGTGGTCAGGTTCGGGGCAAGTCCGAGCTCCTCGCGGATCGCTGCCTTGGACTTCCCCGCGCCGGGGTTGGTCTTGACGGGAATGCCGGTGACGAGGACCGTCTCCGGGGCGCAGCCGAAGTCCACCGCCAATTTGCGGACGTGTTCCGTGGCCACGCAGGTGCGGTCAATGAAGACATTGAACCAAATCTTATGCACGGAGTAAAGGTCAGTCACCACCGTGATGAAGGGGATGGGATGCGACCGTCCGTTGCCGCGCAGACGGGTGAGGTCCATGACCTTGCCGTCCGAGTCCTTGATCTTGATCCCCTCACGGCGCACCTTCCACCAACTGGCCGGCGCGGAGTAGAGCGGATAGGTGTTGATGACCACGTCCGGATTGAAATCCAGGACCGCCTTGCGGTAAGGGACGTAGAGCGCGGCAGCAAGCCCCGCCGCGGCGGCGCTTACGGTGCCCGTGGTGTCGCTCTGTTCGTAAGTGATTTCGTAGAACTTCGGAATTTCACGGACCATTTTGTCGAAGTCCGCCTGGGAACTCTTCAGGAATTTCGGCGTCTTCGGGTCGTCGAGAAGGTTTACGATTTTGGTTTCAAACGGTTCGGCGGGATCATTTCGGAAGGCTTCGGCGAGAGCGTTCGCCGCCGCGCGATGCCCGAATCCCGCGTCCGCGGTAAGAATCAGTGCTTTTTTCATGCTTTTACTCTCCAATTAACAACAGTAATTATATCTGTTTCAAGGTGGGAATGCGTTAGAGTTTATTCAGAATGTAACATTGGCTTTCATTCGGATGATGAGCAATGTATCACAAAACAGTGACATCTTTCAGTACAAAAGTCAGAAATTCGATATAATCATCATGCGAGTTTTGCGAAAAGTACCACAGGCGGAGACAGTTTTACCTTATAAGGATCTCCTGCTGAGGAGTAATGAATTTAGGGAAATCAGGTAGAGAAGAATGCTTAAAGAACGGAAAGATATTCGTAACATTGCTATTATCGCTCATGTAGACCATGGGAAAACCACCCTCGTGGACCAGATGCTTCGTCAGGCGAAGGTCTTCCGCGAGAATCAGCAGGTGTCCGAACGCGTTATGGATTCCAATGATCTGGAACGCGAACGCGGCATTACCATTCTGTCCAAGAATACCGCCATCACCATCCCCGATCCGAAGACCGGCGAGCTGGTTAAAATCAACATCGTCGACACCCCGGGACACGCGGATTTCGGCGGTGAGGTTGAACGTGTTATGAACATGGTTGACGGCGCGCTGCTGCTCGTGGACGCGGCGGAAGGCCCGATGGCGCAGACCCGCTTCGTCTTGAAAAAGGCGCTGGCGATGGGCCATAAGGTCATCGTCGTCATCAACAAGATGGACCGCCGCGACGCCGATCCGGACGCGACGCTGAATAAGACCTTCGACCTCTTCGTCGAGCTCGGCGCGACGGAAGAACAGTGCGATTTCCCGGTCGTTTACGCCAACGGCATCGACGGCCGTTCGGGCCTCACCCAGGAAATGGGACCGGACCTGCAGCCGCTCTTCGACGTCATCCTCAATGAGATCAACCCGCCGGAAGTGGACGCGGAAGCGCCGTTCCAAATGCTGGTCACGAACCTGGCCTACGATGATTACCGCGGCCTTTCCGCTATCGGCCGTATCAACCGCGGCACCGTCCATGTCGGCGACGCGCTTGCCCGCATGAAGCTGGACGGCACCGTCAGCACCGAACACGCCCGCTATCTTTACACTTACAGCGGCCTGAACAAGATCGAGACCGAAACGGTCGAAGCCGGCGACATCATCGTCTTGGCCGGTCTGGAAGGCATCGCCATCGGTGAGACCCTCTGCGATCCCGAACATCAGGACGCCCTCCCGGCGATCCATGTTGAGGAGCCGACCGTCAAGATGACTTTCGGCGTCAACACTTCGCCGTTTGCCGGCAATGAAGGCAAATGGGGCACTTCCCGCAAGCTGCGCCAGCGCCTTTATGATGAACTTCGCAACAACGTCGCCATGCGCGTTGAAGATACCGAAAGCGCGGATCAGTTCGTGGTCTCCGGCCGCGGTGAGCTTCATCTCGCGATTCTCATCGAAACCATGCGCCGCGAAGGCTACGAATTCCAGGTCTCCCGCCCGGAGGTCATCTTCGCCCGCAACGAAGCCGGCGAGCTGCTTGAGCCGTATGAAGAGGTCGACATTGACACCTCCCCGGATACCGTCGGTTCCGTGATTGAGATGCTCGGCCAGCGCAAGGGCCGTATGGAGAACATGGCCGATAACAATGACGGCTCCACCCATCTGCACTACATCGTGCCGACCCGCGGCCTGCTCGGCTTCCGCTATCAGTTCATGACCGCCACGCACGGCATGGGCATCCTGAACGAGAACTTCCTGGAATACGCCGCGTACGCCGGCCCGATCCAGGGACGCCTGACCAACTCCATCGTTGCCTGGGAAACCGGCTCCACGACCACTTACGGCCTGAAGAACGCCGAAGAGCGCGGTATGCTCTTCGTCGGCCCGGGCGTTGATGTTTACGAAGGCATGGTCGTCGGCGAGTCCCTGCGCGATAACGACCTGGCGGTCAACGTCTGCAAGAAGAAGCATCTGACAAACATGCGCCAGTCCAACAAGGATATCGAAATCCGCCTGAACGGCATCCGCCAGATGAGCTTGGACGAAGCCATTGAATACCTGGACGAAGACGAGCTCCTTGAGATCACCCCGCTGAGCTTCCGCATCCGCAAGAAGATCCTCGACACCGAGGAGCGCGGTAAGAACCAACACAAGATCAAGGAACTGGGTTCAATGCCCCAGTAAAAAAGAAAACGAAATCCCCGCTTTGAACGGGGATTTTTATTGTCTGCGAGGGGAAGGCCTTAAACGCTCGAAAAAGGGAGCTTGACTTCGCATGTCGAGCTCGCTATGTTATCTGGTCTCTGGTCTCTGGTCTCTGGTCACTCCACTCTTCACTCTCCACTCTTTCTTTACGCCGTAGCGGAGGTGCCGGCGAGGAGGCCGGTGGCAACCGCCCAGGTGAGGTTGTAGCCGCCGCAGGGACCGACGACATCAAGCACTTCGCCGGCGAAGTAGAGGCCTTTCACCTTGCGGGACTGCATCGTGCGCAGATTGACCTCGGCAAGCGGAATGCCGCCCGCGGCTGCCTGCGCGGAGGTGAAGCCGTCGCGGACACCCTCGATGGGGATGATCCCGCCCTGCAGGCGCTTGATGTGCACGCGGAAGGTGCGGGAGTCGATCCGTTCGCAGGAGGTGTCCCAGTCGATTTTCCAAATCTTGAAGAAGTATTCCACCAGCTTCATCGGCAGCAGCGAGAGGAAGACGCTGCGGTAGGGGAAATTCTGCTTGATGTGGCTGTAGAAGATCGTGTCCAGCTGCCGGCTGAGCGTGTCGGGCAGGAAGTTCAGCTTGACGGCGTACTTCGCCTCGTCCTTCGGCTGAATCAGGTGCGTCAGGTTCATGACGGCCGGGCCGTTCAATCCGTAATCGGTGAAGATCAGGTTGCCGACGGTTTTGCCCAGCGGTTCCTGTTCACGCAGCAATGTGACCTCGGCGTCCATCCGCACGCCGGTGAGCTTCTTGAAGATGTCGCCCTTCGCGCTGATCGGCGCCAAGGCGGGGACGAAGTTCAGGTCGTGGATGTCGAACTTGAAGAACTCGCTGAGCACGGTTGTGTTCGCGCCGAGGGAGGGGAACGCCTTGCTGCCGGAAGTCAGCAGTACGCGGTCGAAGGGAATGTCGTTGGCTTCGCCGTTCTCGGAGGAGAGCAGGAATTTGCCGTCGTCCGTCCGCTCGATCTTCTGAATGCGGGTCGAGGTGTGGATATGCACCCCGGCGGCCGTCAGCGCGTCCGAGAGGATCTGCACCACGTTCGCGGCGGAGGATGACTGCGGATAGACCCAGCCGTCTTCGGTCGCGGTGGTGGGGATGCCGAGAGCGTCCAGCTTCTCACGGATCACCCGCGGCGGGAACGCGTTGAAGACCGGCGTCAGGTCTTCCGGCTTGACGCTGTAGTAACTGCGCGGACCGGCTGCCATGTTCGTGATGTTGCAGCGTCCATTGCCCGTAGCGAACAATTTGCGCCCGATTTTCTGATTGCCGTCAAACAGGTGCACCTCGTTCCCGACGTTTTTATTCTTGATTGTCAGCGCGGCGAAAATTCCCGCGGGACCGGCTCCGATAATTCCAAAATTCATACCTTGCTTAAACCGCCTGTTTTGGTGTAAAATGAATATTGTCAGTTACAAACTTCTTAAACCGCGCGCGATTTTATGACATGTAATAGTCACGCGCTGAATGTTTGTCAATGACACAATTCTAACCCCTTCGTAATTAGGAGTGACCTTTTTATGTCGAAAATGCGCATCGTTTTAGTTGACGACCACGAAGTAGTCCGATTGGGCTTGAAGGTTCTGCTTGAGCAGAGCGAATCATTCGAAGTCGTTGGAGAGGCGAACAATGCCAAGGAAGCTGTCGAAATCACGGGGAAGCTCCGCCCGGATATTGTTTTGATGGATATCCGTCTCCCGGGTGTCTCCGGCATCGAAGCCTGCGAAGAGATTACTCAATTATATCCCGATGTTCGGGTTGTTATGCTGACTTCATACGCGGAAGATGAAATGCTCTTCTCCGCAATCCGCGCCGGCGCGTCCGGTTACCTGCTCAAGCAGATCAACAGTGATGATCTGATTCACTCGCTCGAATCCGTCAAGCGCGGCGACGCCCTGCTTGACCCGATGGTCACTCAGCGTGTATTCCAGGAAGTCCGCCGCGCGGTGAAGGAAGAGGAAGCCTCCGCTTTCGCGATTCTCAGCCAGCAGGAAAAGCACGTGCTGATCCTCGTCTCCGAAGGCAAGACCAACCGCGAAATCGCGAAATCTCTGTTCTTGGGCGAAGGCACTGTCCGCAACTACGTCAGCTCGATCCTGTCGAAACTCGGCGCCAGCAACCGCGCCGAGGCTGCTGCTTACGCGGTGGAACACAACCTGAAAGAGTATCTCTAAGGTAAAGCGGAAATAAATAAAAAAAGGACTGCCTGCTCGGCAGTCTTTTTTTGTACCGGTTTCACACGCTCCGCGAAGGGGAGCGTGGCTGCGGGTCACCTCATCCACCGCGAAGCGGTCCCCCTTCCCCTCGAGGGGAAGGCTTAAGCGCGGTCGAAGATGGGCGTGGCTTACAATGTCGGGCGGTCGCGGCTATCGCGGACCTCATCCACCGCGAAGCGGTCCCCCTTCCCCTCATAGGGGAAGGTTTAAGCGCGGAAAAGGGAGTGTTCGCCCCGGTCGGGCGGCATTCCCTTTTCCGATTTAAAACGCGAGGAGGAAGGTCAGGTCGTTGACGTTCGTGCCGGTGGAGCCGGGGCGGAGCAGGATGCCGGCTTGTTCGAAGAAGTGATAGGAGTCGTTGTTTTTCAGGAACTCCTCCGGCACCAATCCGGCGGCAAGGGCGTTCGTCAAGGTGTCGGCGGTTACAACGGCACCCGCGGCGTCGGTTGGGCCGTCTTCACCGTCGGTGGCAAGGGTGACCAGCGCGCAGTCCGGGTATTCGGCCATTCCGCGAACGGCGCCGAGGGCTGTTTCCAAATTGCGCCCGCCGAGCCCCTTCCCGTGAATATGAACGGTCGTTTCCCCTCCGAATACCAGCAGCCCGGGGCGTTTCATTTCGGATAGGAACGACGGCAGCAGCGCGCCGATTTGCGAAGCTTCGCCGGTGACGCGGGTGTTGATCACTTGCGCGTCCAAGCCGAGCTCCCGTCCCTTCCGCGCGGCGGCATAGGCGGCGGTGCGGTTCTCCGCGGCGAGGATGATCTCGGAAGCGGCGAAGGCGGGGTCTTCGGCTTTCAATGTTTCGGGGAGCTTCCCTTCGCATCCCAGGCGGATGGTGTCAACGATCTCCGTCGGGAATTCCGTCCCGCCGCTGTATTTCCCGATGATCCGCGCGGCGTCCGCGAAGGTGCCGGGGTCGGGGACGGTCGGGCCGGAGGCGATGATGTCAACGGGGCTGCCGACGACATCCGAGAGGATGATGGTGATCTGCTTCGCGGGCGCGGCTGCCTGTGCCAGGCGTCCGCCCTTGACCGCGTCCAGATGCTTGCGGAGGGTGTTGAATTCCTTGATGTCGGCGCCGCAGGCGAGAATCTGCGAATTGAAGCGCTGATAGGTCTCCAGGTCGATGCCGTTGATCGGCGCGGTCATCAACGCGGACCCGCCGCCGGAGATCAGGAAGATCACGAGGTCGTCCGCCCCCACGCGGCTGAGCAGCTCCAGCACCGCTTCCGCCCCGCGGACACTGTCCTCGGTCGGGACGGGATGCCCGCCGTTCATCACGCGGTACTTCGCCGGCAGCGCAGTGCGATCCGGGATGTGCTTGGCGAGGACGATGCCTTCGGTGACGTGATCCCCGATCAGGCGGTCCAGCGCCTCGGTCATTCCGACAGCCGCCTTCCCGACCGCGGCGGTATACACCCGGTCAAAGGAAGAAAAATCGCAGGCCGTCCCGCCGATGACAGCGGAGCTGCCCTCGACCTTGACGACCTGCGGAATGAAATTTTCGGGCTGTACGGAAGCGACCGCCGCGTGAATCAATTCGTCAATCAAAGCACGGCGGTTTTCCATGGCTCAATTCTCGTTGTAGTAGAGGTTGAACGCGCTGATGGACATGGTCAGGGTGCCCTGTCCCTGCGGCGCGGTGAAGAATCCGCAGAAGCCTTCGTCGTAGGTGTTGTCTTCCACGGTGAGCACGGCGGCGTCATTCAGAACCGCGGTCAGCGTATCGCCCTTCACGATGGCTTCGAGATGGTTGACATCGCCCGAGCCGTTCTTGAAGACGTCGCTGACGTCCATGCTGTTCAGGAGGACCGTGTCGCGGTAAATCGACAGCGTCCCTTCGCAGGCAAGGGAGAAATAATAGCCATTGCCGTCGGTGTAGTTTTCGGAGCGCATGAGAATGCCGGTGCGGTCGCCGCGGGCGCAGGTCGTGAAGGAAATGTCCATCTCGGCGGCACCGTCCGTGATGACCGGCGGACGCAGACGCCAGGACAGCCAGCCGTTGTTCATCTTCGGCTCGATGGTGACCTTGTTATTCGTCGTGATGTAACGGATGTAATCTTCGTCATTCAGCCCGGCACTCAATCCGAACCCCGTTGAGCCTTGCGCGAAGGTCTCTTGGACTTTCGGCTCGCCGAATTCCGCGATCGGGTCGTCGAACGGCACCTCGGTCGGGCTTACAACGTCAGCCGGTTCGATTGCTGCCGCGGGCGCCGCGGTGGGTCTTTCGATCGGCGCGGATACGGTCGCGGTCGGGCTCACAGCGGCGGCACTATCGACTGCCGAAGTGTCTTCCACGGAAGTGCTTACCAAAGTGTTCGGAAACAGCAGCCCGTAAACGGCCGCGACGATTGTAAAAACATAGAAAAACAGAACTTTCATGTGAATGGCTCCCTTTTATATCATTGTAAATCGGTTTTCGGATTAAAGTAACCGTAAACCGCCGCGGAAAGGTTCATAAAGAGCGTATTCCCTTCATCAAATACGAGATTTTCCGGATGCCAGGTGTAAATACTGAGAATGTAATTCCCACCCGGAGAGTAAACCGTCGCGATGTTGCCCATCGTGTGAAGCAGACCGTCGTTCTCCTCGATCCAGCCGTGTTTATGCGCGACCTCGACGGAGTCCGGAACGCCGGCGGTGATCAGGTAAGGCAGGTGGTTGTCCTTCAGCAGCGCGATCATCTCTTTACACTCATCCCGCGTAACTTTTCCTCCGTAAACCTCCGCCAGCAGTCCGCTCCCGTCCTGCTCGCAGCGGTAGAGCGCGTCCATCAGCGTCCCCATGTCCTTGGCGGTCGTCTGGTTGTAGACGTCCGGATTCAGGTTAATGTCCGCGCGGGAGTTCGCTTCCGTCTTGACCAGGTCCAGCAAAGGCGCGCCCATGTAGAAATACCCCGCGAGGAAGGAGTTCTTCATCCCGAGCTTCTGCATGTCCTCCGTGACCGTGAGCGGCGCGCGTTCCCCGCCGATGATGTTCTCCATCATCCAGTCGGTTTCGTCGTTCTTGGACTCGGTGATCATCTTCCGCAGCTGGCGCTGAATGAGCGTACTCGGCGCTTCGTCCATGCGCGCGTAAGAAGCGATCATGATCGGCAGCTTCATGGTGGAGGCAGCGGTGAACGCGATTTCCGGGACGACGTCCGCGTGGTTCATCCGCGCGATGTCGAATGTCTCGTTCACGGACGGGTCGCTGAGGTAGATTTCCGTGACCTGGCCTTCGTCCTGGTATTGATCCATGACGGATTTCAAAATCAGCTCCAGGTTGAGAAGGTTCCCCGCCGGTTCGGCGGTCTCATTGATGGGGAGCTCGACTTCCCGGTTCACGCCGGACCGCGCGGCGGACTCGATCAAGGGAAGGGCGGCGTCGACGTCAAGCTCACGCCCGCCGTGCCCCGCGATGAATCCGTTCCGTCCCTCATTCGGCTGACGGCCGATGGCGGTGATGTTGTAGCGGGGGACGACTTCGTTCTCAAGGAACGCGCGGGCCTCCGCCGCTTTGCTGACGAACGGGATCTCGAGCCGAATGGCTTCCTGCGAGAACTTCCCCATCAGGAAACGGATGAAGCTGTTCCTTTCGTATACGTTGTTGACCGCCTGCGTCAGGTTCGATTTCAAGAGCGCTGTGTCGACCGAGCCCGTCATGTCCAGTTGAATGCGGCTTCCGTCATAGACAAGCATGATCGGGAGCTCGTACACGGACTTGACGCGTTCGACGGCTTCATCAATGCTGAGCCCGGTGATCGGGACGTCCGCGATGAAGCTGCCGTCCGGGATGACCTGTTCAATCGCGCTGTACTGCGAATAGGTGATGAATGTCAAAACGCCCGCGACAAAGAACAGGCTGAGCGCGATCATCAAAAGAGGGAGACTGGGTTTGCGGCTGCTTTCCAACAATGACCTCAATGCATGAAGATAAGACCCGCTGCCGCCCCGATAAGCGTCAGCACCATCGTATCTGTCTTATATTTGAACTGAAGGATAAACGCCGCGGCGAAAAGAATCAGGCCCGCGATGATATCCGGAGTGAATACGATTTCTTTCAGCTCGAAAACGGATTCCGTGCCGAAGAATACGCCGTTGAACAGCGTAATACAGGTATAAATCAGCAGCCCGGCGCAGGCGGGCGTGATGCCGCGGAACAGTCCGCGGACAACGCGGCTCTCGTGAAACTTCTTCAGGAAGACGATCACGATGATGCTGATTACGATTGTCGGCAGACACAATCCGAAGGTTGCCGCTGCCGCGCCCGCGACGCCGCCTTTGAGATAGCCGACGTAGGTCGCCGAGTTCAGCGCGACCGCACCCGGACAGATCATGTCCAGCGCGGTCAGGTTCGCGAATTCATCGGTCGTCAGCCCGACCATCTTCTGTCCCTCGTCCAGGATCATGGCCATCATCCCGTATCCGCCGCCGAAACAGGTCAGACCGATTTTAAGGAAAAGAACGAATAAAGTCCAAATCATTCTTCATCCTCCGAAACCGTCTTTTCCTTCGGCGCCTGCGGGTCGATGAACTCCGCCGCGATGCCGAGAGCGCCCGCGATGACAATGACCGTCAGCGCGCCGACATTGAAGAACATGGAGGCGGCGATGGCGGCAATCAAAATCACCACCGAGAAGACGCTGCGCTTGGACTTGACAAGGAACACCGCCACGCCGGAAATGATGGCGATGGCCACAATGCGGATGCCGCGGATGACGCCCTGCACATAAGGATTGCCCGCGAGGTTCTGAAACAGCATGCCGACGATCAGCATTGAGAAGAACGCGGGGAAAATCACCCCCAGCACAGCCCAGAACGAGCCGACCGGTCCCGCGATGGCGTTCCCGATCATCATCGCGTTATGAATGCTGATCACGCCCGGCAGCGACTGACTGATCACCGGGAACGACCAAAACTCTTCCTTCGTGAGCCAATGCTTCCGATCCACGACATCTTTCTCAACGATCGGCAGCGAAGTCATGCCTCCCGTGAAGGCGAAGCACATCCCTTTCAAAAAAGCAAAAAACAGGAACAAACCCTTTTTGAAATTGCTTTCCTCTTGCATGCTTTCTATTTCTCCGCGGAAATCAGGAAACAGCGCTTCCCGCTCATCTCAAAATATTCCGTCGAAATATTCAAAAATCCGCAGCGGCCGAGCTGCTTCTCGCAATAAGCCGCGAAGCCGTCCGCGTCCTCATCCACGAATACGATCCGCCCGCCCTTGATGATCAGGCGCCGCAGGATCAGAATGTCGTCCACCAGGTGCTTCCCGCATTCGTGCATGGTGAAGGCCGAATAGAGAAAATGGAAGCGGCCGAAATAGCAGTCCTCGCCGATCTCCGCGTAAGGGATCAGCATCAAGTCAAGTTTCTCCGCGTCCGCTTTCAACGGCTCCGGGCATTCGGAAAAGCGGTCCGAAGCCGCGAGATACCCGAATTCCGGACGCAGCACCCGGCCGAGGAAGCAGTTCGCCCAGCCGAATTCCAGCGCCTTGCAGTCGGGCCGCTGCCCGATCTTCGCGGCGACCATCTTCGCAAGTTCACCGCGGTCGTTATCCGAGAAAGCGAATCCGCTCATGCCGCCTTCTTCCCGAGCGCCTTGTTCAAGAAGCGTTCCTCATTGATAATCACGCGCTCGTGCGTACCTTCGCCGACGCGTTCCTTTTCATCATTAATCACCACATTGAACGACAGCACCCGTCCGTTGACAGCGGACAATTCGCAGTCGACGCGGTAGTCCATTCCCACGGGCGTAGGCGCGAGATGGCGAATATCCAGACGCGTCCCGACGGTGCTCATTCCTTCGTCCAAGAGCGGCTGCACCAGATCCGCGCAGGCCTGTTCCGCCGCCGCGATCATGATTGGCGTCGCGAGGACAGCCAAGCTTCCGCTGCCGATCGTGCTCGCGGTGTCTTTATCCCGAACGGTTCGCTCCAAAGAACCGGTAATACCCACTTCTAACGATGCCATAAAGTTCCTCATAAACAGTTTTCGTTTGATGGTTACATTATACTGTTTTTACGGAAAAAGAGAAAAGAAAAACGCTTCCGTCATGAGAAGCGTCTTCATTTTAACAACAATTCGCGGGAATTATTCGCCTTCGGCCAGCGTTTTGATGTACCCGTCCCCATACTGGAGGCATCGATTGACGCGGGTGATCGTCGCCGGAGACGCGCCGGTCTGTTCGGAAATCGTGGTGAACGTCTTCCCGTCATGCAAAAGCCTCGCCACCTCATACCGCTGGACCATGGAAGAGAGTTCCTTGACCGTGCAAAGATCCTCGAAAAACGCGTAACAATCCTCAACAGACTTCAAAGACAGAACAGCCTTGAACAACTCATCGGTATTTTCGGAACGAATACTCTTTTCAGCCATATATCAACTCCCATGAAATTTGTGAACACAACACTAATAATATATCATAATATCACAATATAAGCAAATAACAAAATAATCAAGTGACCGGAGATTAGAGACCGGAGACCGGATAACATAATTGAAGCGAGACTTCGAATAACGCGGCGAGCGAAGCGTTGCCGCGCTGCCGTGCTGCCGGACTTCTCAGTCAAGCCCACTTTAAGGCGCGTTAAGGCCTTCCCCTCGTAGGGGAAGGGGGACCACGTAGTGGTGGATGAGGTGAGATGGGCACGGATGCCCGA
>CAVIKW010000053.1:0-13444 GCA_963643375.1 Flexilinea sp.
CCATAATCGCGGAGGCACGAGTTGCGTGACCAAATCCGTGACTTGAGATAAAATAGGCTATGTTCATAAGGTTATTATAAAATTATTTCATTCGACCGGGACGGATTGGTGAAAGGTGACGCGCATGGATAAAGAGCGTTCGGAACTCAAAAGGATCTTCGCGACTTATTGGCCGCTGGCTGTCAGCTGGCTGTTCATGGCGGTGGATACGCCCGCGATTACGGCAATCGTCAGCCGAATGAACGACCCAAAAAATGTCCTCGCGGCTCACGGCATGACCTACCCGGTCATTCTGCTTATCGAGGCGCCGATTATCAACCTCATCTCGACTTCGCTGGCGCTGTGCGTTGACAACAAAAATTACAAACGCGTGCGGAGTCTGATGTTCATCCTCTGCGGATTCGTGACATTCATGCACGCGCTGATTTGCGTGCCGCCGGTGTTTGATTTGATCATCGTCCGGCTGCTGGGCGCGCCCGCGGAATTACAGCTCTACAGTCATCAGGAACTTCTCTTCGTGATCCCGTGGAGCGGGTTCATCGGCTTCCGCCGCTTCTATCAGGGCATCCTGATCCGCAACGGTTATTCCCGCAAAGTAACGGTCGGCACCGCCATCCGTATGGCGACGATGCTGACGTCCTTATTTCTCTGCCTGCGTTTGAAAAACTACATCACCGGCGCGCAGACTGCCGGCTTCTGCCTTTCGATCAGCGTCATTTTTGAGGCGGTGTATAACGGCATTGAAGGCTTCCGCGCGGTGCGTGAGTCCGTGAATAAAGATAAGCTCACGGAACCCTTGATTACGTGGAAGGAACTGATTGCATTCGAGACCCCGCTGATTATGACGTCTTATGTGAATAACATCTGGCTGTTTATCGGCAGCGCCGCAGTGAGCCGCATGCTCGAGCCGGTTGTCTCCCTCGCGGTCTGGCCGGTGATGTCCTCGCTGCTGACATTGATCAAGTGCTTCGGCACCGCGATGAACGAAACCGCGCTGGCGCTGCTTTCGGTGGAGGGGATGCGCCCGTATCTGAAGCGCTTCACCTTCTATGTCAGCGTGTTCTGCTTCGGGCTGTTCCTGATCTTCGCCCTGCCGCCGGTGAACGAATGGTGGTACGCGTCGGTTTCGTCGCTCGCGCCGGAATTGGTCTCGATCAGCAAGAAGGCGTTCCCATTGGCGGCGCTGCTGCCGTTGATGACGTCCGCGCAGAACTATTATCAGGCGGAGCTGGTCTTCGGCAAATGGACGCGGCCGGTCTTTGAAAGTCTGCTTGTCTTCCTCGCGGCGATGCTTGCTGTGCTCGGCATCGGTATTGCCGCCGCCCGGTGGATGGGTGTTTATGTGATTATGGTCGGGATGGGCATCGCGACCACCGGCCAGACATTGTGGCTGTATATTCGCGCGAAACAGCTGGAAAAAAGGCAGGATGCCGCCGCGCTGTAAAGGGAGGTTATTATGGCTGAAAATGAAAGTGTAATTCGTGAAAAAACAATCGTCCGCACGAGCGCCGTCTGCATCGGCGCGAATGTACTGCTGGCGGCGGTGAAAGCCGCGATCGGCGCGGCGTCACACTCCGTGGCGGTGACGATGGACGCGGTGAACAACTTGTCCGACGCGATGTCGTCCCTGATCACGATTATCGGGACGAAACTCTCCGGCAAGGCCGCGAATAAGGAACACCCGCTCGGCTACGGCCGCATTGAGTACATCAGCTCCGCGATTGTCTCCGCGCTGGTGCTGTACGCCGGCCTTACTTCATTGATCGAGTCGGTCAAGAAGATTATCAACCCCGAAGCCCCGGATTACAGTCCGCTGTCGCTGGTTATTCTCGCGCTCGGCATCGTCGTCAAGCTCTTCATCGGGAATTACGCGCAGTCGCAGGGCAGGAAGGTGAAGTCCGCGGCGCTGGAAGCTTCCGGCAAGGAAGGGCTGTTCGACGCGATTCTCTCCGCCTCGGTTTTGGCCTCGGCGCTGATTTACAAGTTCACCGGCGTTTCCCTGGAACCGTGGGTCGGCGCGGTCATCTCGCTGATTATCGTCAAGTCCGGCGTGGAAATGATGATGGAAACCGCGAATGACATCATCGGGCGCCGCTGGGATGTGGACGCGGTGAATGAGATCAAAGCCCTCGTCCGCAGCTTCCCCGGTGTGCGCGGGGCGTATGACCTGACGCTGCACAGCTACGGACCGAACAAGACCATCGGCTCCGTCCATATCGAGCTGCCGGACACCATGACCGTGGCGGAGCTTGATACGCTGACGCGCGAGATTATGCAGGGCGTGTACGAGAAGACCGGCGTGCTGCTGACAGGCATCAGCGTCTATTCATACAACACGCATGATGACGAGGCCGCGAAGCTGCGGGACAGCGTTTATGAAATTGTGAAGTCGAATGAATGGGTCGTCGGCGCGCATGGGTTCTATCTGGACCGTGAGCGGATGAACATCCGCTTCGACGTCGTGATCAAATTCGATATCTCCGGCGCGGAAGCGCTGAGCACCCTGCAGGAAGAGTTGAATGCCAAGTACCCGGAGTACACGTTCTCGATTCAGGCGGATCCGGACCTTTCCTGAGATTACAGGTCAATATCCTCAATTACGTGATTCATCAGCAGCCGCGTCAGTTTTTTCATGGAACGCGGCTGTCTGCTGTTTAAAATGACCCGCTCCGCGGTTGACGCGGTGATACAGGTATTCGGTCGGACGCAGACCGCCTCCAGCTTGCGAAGCAGCTCCTTCGCCTCGGGGGAGTCATCCTTGAAAAGCGGATGCCAGTCGGGAAGTTGAATGCCTTCGAACAGACAGCGGTAGGCGCAGGACTTCGGCAGCCACGCCGCCATTGTCGGCAGGCTTTCGGCGGAGATTTTCATGCAGGTCGGCATTTTGTCGAAACGCTCGTAATAACAGGCGCAGCGGCGGGTGTCTTTATTCAGGTATTGGCAGAGGACTTCCGTGTAGAGCGTCTCGTTGGTGTCCTCATCCTGAAGCTTGTAAAGGCAGCACAGCGCGCAGTTGTCGCAGAGCATTTCCCATTCGTCTTCGCTGAATGATTCAAGGATGGCGCGGTCGGTCATGCGTTCTCTCCTGTCAGCAGGCTGTGGAACAGATTCGTGAAGCGCTCCGGGTCCCCGCAAGTCATCAATTCCGTCATGGCCTCGCGGCTGACATTCATGCGCTCGAGGTAGCGCTTCGCGAACTTGCGGAAGGTCACGCAGCCCCACTGCTCACCCTCGAATTCCTTGTTGTACTGCAGGTGCTTCAGGCAGGTCTCAATGTAAAGCTCCCGCGGGACTTCGTCGTAGTCGTACCCGGCGAAAATCCACGGATTGCGGATGGCAGCGCGGCCGACCATGACGGCGTCGCAGCCGGTCTCCCGCATCATGCGTTCGGCATCGGCAAGGGTGATGACGTCGCCGTTGCCGACCACGGGGACATTCAATGACTGTTTCAGCGCGGCAATGGCGGACCAATCCGCCCGGCCGGTGTACTGCTGCGCGCGGGTGCGGGCATGCAGGGTGACCATCTGCGCGCCGCAGTCCTGCGCGATTTTTCCGATTTCAAGATAATTGATGGAGTCCGCGTCCCAGCCGAGGCGGATCTTGACCGTCACCGGGATATGAACCCGGGCGGTCAGTCCCGAGACGATGGCTTCGATCTTCTCCGGATGACGGAGCAGGCCCGCGCCCGCGCCGCGGTTCGCGACCTGGCGGGCGGAGCAGCCCATGTTCACGTCGAAGATGTCCGGCCGGCAGCGCTCTTCAAGAATGCAGGCGGATTCGATCAGCCGCTCCGGTTCATCATCGAAGAGCTGGAACACCAGCGGGCGTTCGGATTCGTGATAAGCGATGCGCTCCGGAAGGTTCGGCGTCTCGTGTACGACATCGAGGCCGTTGATGAACTCGGTGATGCTCAGCGGCGAGCCGAGGTCCCGCGTGATTCGGCGGAACGGCTCGTTCGTGTAGCCGTCCAACGGCGCCATGATCAGCGGCCGGTCAACGGTGACGGCGCCGATTTTGAAGGGATGAAAGAGTCCGTTCAGGAGTTGCATACCAGCCACAGACCGTAGGTGTCGATGTATTTCCCATCCTTCGAGAAGCTGTCCCCGCCGGTGAGGTCCTGCAGCGGGAGCACGTACGCGGCGGTGCCGTCGGTGACTTCGGCGAGGATGCCGAGGCTTTTGTCAACGCCGTTCAGCTCCGTGAGCTTCAGCTTCTGATTTTCCTTCAGCGGGCCGTCTCCCTCTTCGTAGGGATAGCAGACCTTGACCTTGACCGGGAAGCGCAGGGTCTTTTCAAGGTAAGCCTTCCAGCAGTCAATCGGGGCCATGACCTTCGGGTCGACCGGGTTCTCGAACACCTTGACGATGATGTTCGCTTCGCCGCGGGGGATTCCGCCGAGGAACAGGCGGGCGAAGAGCTCCTGTTTTTTCCAGGCGAGCTCGTTCTCATCCAAGGTTTCATCCGTCGGGGTCAAAACCGCTGTCGGGAGAATGTACGACGTCCAGCTGACTTCCTGCTCGTAGGCGCTGTAGAAGTATTCCTTCTCAAAAGTGTCAAGCGATTCGGGCGTCCATTCGATCAGGACTTCGTCGAAGGATTCACTGTCGGTCGGGTCTTCATCGTACAGCAGGCGCACGATCCCCTTCTTCCCCTGAAGCTCGACTTCATTCTCATTGACAAAACTTTTCGTGATTTCCACGATCTGACCGATCTTGATATTTTCCATGGATGCGCTCCTGTTTTCTGTTTGCTTATTTCTCATGAAATTATACCCGCTCCGACGCGGTTTTTCATACCGTTGTGAAGGGCAGTCTGTATTATAATAAAAGCAAATTAAGGAGCAGTTTCAATGAACATTAATCGAGTCTTTTTAATTGTATTAGACAGCGTCGGATGCGGCACCGCGCCGGATTCCGCCGCTTTTGGCGATCATAATCCGAACACCCTGGGCCATATCGCGCAGAGCATCCCCGGCTTCAAACTGCCCGTGATGCAGTCCATCGGCCTCGGCAATATTGAAGGTATGGTGGGCTACGAACCCGCCGAGAAACCCTCCGGTGCCGTCGCCCGTCTGCAGGAGCTCTCCGCCGGGAAAGATACCACCATCGGCCATTGGGAAATCGGCGGTCTCATCAGCCCGAACCCGATGCCGACTTACCCGAACGGCTTCCCCGAAGAAGTTCTGAAACCCTTCCGTGAAGCCACGGGCCGCGGCGTTCTGGGCAACTGCGTCGCCTCCGGCACCGAGATCATCAAGGAGCTCGGCGAACAGCATATGAAGACCGGCGACCTCATCGTCTATACCTCCGCGGACAGCGTCTTCCAGATTGCCGCGCACGAGAGCATCGTCCCGCCGGAGCTGCTGTATGAATACTGCCGCGCCGCCCGCAAGATCCTCGTCGGCAAACATGCCTGCGCCCGCGTCATCGCCCGCCCGTTCATCGGCGAACCCGGCAATTTCACGCGTACCGCCAACCGCCGCGACTTTTCCCTCGTCCCGCCGGAACCGACTATCATGGACCATGTCAAGGACGCGGGTCTTCCGGTTCCCTGCGTCGGCAAAATCGAGGATATCTTCGCCGGTCAGGGCGTCACCTGGGCCGTTCACAATCAGAGCAACCTCGACGGCATGCATCACGTGGATGAGTGCATGGATATGTTCGATAAGGGCCTGATCTTCGTCAATCTGGTAGACTTCGACTCCTCCTGGGGGCACCGCCGCGATGTTAAGGGCTACGGCAACGGCTTGATCGAGTTCGATAACTGGCTCGGGACCTTCCTGCCGAAGATGAAGGAAGGCGACGTCCTCATGATCACCGCGGATCACGGCTGCGACCCGACCCATGCCGGCACCGACCACACCCGCGAATACGTCCCGCTGCTCATCTACGGCCCGCAGATCCCTGCCGGAACGAACTTCGGCACCGTCAAAGGCTTCTGCTGCATCGCGCAGACGATTGCCTCCATGCTGCACGTCGCGCCGATGAAGAACGGCATCGACCTCTTCGCCTGATTCATATCAATCATTGAATAAAAAAATCCCATCCGAATTCGGATGGGATTTTTTGTGTTTCGGGATCAGGCGTTCTTATCGGAAGCAGCTTCGTCGGAAGCAGGAGCTGCAGCGGCAGGAGCTTCGATTGCCGGAGTTTCAGTCGCCGGAGTTTCGGCAGCCGGTTCGGATACGGCCTGCTTGGACTTCGTCTTCTTACCGGAGCTCAAATTGCGGCCGACAAACTGAACGAAGCAGCCGAGGGAGATGAGCAGGGAACCGACGGTGATGACGGAGCCGAGATACGGGACCTTGGCGAGCAGGGCGAAGGCCAGCCCACCGATGACGGAGGCAAGCCAGGGGCTGCGCAGCGCGGCTTTCTTACCGAATTTCTGCATCAGGGCAGCCGCGAGGGAAACCCCGGTGAAGGTGCGGGCGAAAATGCAGATCACGGCGAAAATGACGGTCAGCAGACCGGCGCTGTAAGAGGTGATCGGGGTGAGCACGAGGATAATGATCACGATCGGGGTCAGGAGCAGCGTCAGGAAGCCGAAGCCGAAAGTGCGGCCGGGTTTCTCGAGCATGAGCTGCGCGGGCTTGGCAATGTTCTTCGGGCCGCAGATCAGGCAGAGCGCCAGGCCGAGAACGATGGTGTTGAACAGGTGCTTGATAAAGGCAGCGATGGCGGCTTGGCGCGCGTATTCTTCTTCCACGGCGGCATTAACGCTATCGGCGATGTAATTGATGGTGTCCATCGTCGCCTGTTCTTCGGCGGCCTGTTCGGCTTCCGCCTGCTCAACCGCTTCGCCGATGGCGTTGCCGACTTCAGCGATCAACGCTTCGGTATCGGCGTCGGACTGCTGACCGGCTTCGACCGTGGGCTGCGCGGTTGTGTCGGAGAGCGCGACGGAGAAGTCAATGCCGTTGAGGAGCTCGCCCGTGTTGCCGGAGGAAAGGGACATGTTGCCTTCCACGACAAAGTCTTCGGAGAGGTTGATGGTTTCCGCGGTGATGTACGCGTCGCCGTGAATGGTGCCGCTCAGGTTGGCAGTCGCGGCGAAAATGTTCAACGCGTCGGCTTCACCGCTGAAGCTGACGTTCTGACCCGCGGCATAGAAACCGGCGGCGTTGACACCCGTGAAGGTGAGGTTCTGCCCGGCGGCGGTGATGTTGCTGCCGACTTTGGTGTTGGTGACGGTCAATGTCCGTCCGGTAGCGCGGAGGCTGTCCGCGATATCGGAATCGGCGATGGTGATATCCATGCCGGCCAGCAGGGCGCTTTCGCCGACATTCAGGGAGGAGAGGCTGATGTTCTGCCCGACTTTGTAAAGGTCGCGCTTAACATCGGTCACCGTTTCATCTTTGTCGGAGAAGACATTCCCCGCGGAGTCCGCGTCCGCGAAGGCGCAGAGATTCAGGCTCATGACAAGCACGAGAGCCAGTAAGACGATGGTCAATAAATTACGCTTCATGTTATTTCCTTTCATGCTGCCGGATTTTTCCGGGCATTCAGCTTGTCTATTATACGCTGTTTGTCGGCAAATCGTTGCTGATTATGAGCAGAATCGTGAGAAATATCGGGCGTAAACAAAACAGACGGCTCGGTTGAGCCGTCTGTTCGCTTTACAGTGATGAAACAGATTACAGAATCTGCTGGGCTTCGATGTAGAAGCGCTTCTCGTGAGCTTCACCCATGGAGAAGGTCTTGCGCGGCAGCGCGCCGTCGCGGATGATGCCCTGGAAGAAGCCGTTCTTCTGGACCGGCGGGAGGTAAATGCCCGCGGCGTTCTCGGCGGCAGCGACATTCACGAGGTCTTCGGCACCGTGGATGTAGTCGATCTTCTCGAACTTGCCGTCGGCCTTCCACTTGTCCAGAATCTGCTGGACGGAGCCGACACAGAGGACGGACGGAGCCTTGACGAAGGTGACGATGGAAGCCTTGCCGTTCTGGACAACGCCGAAGCGCTGCGTGCCTTCCGGAGTGGCGTTGATCTCTTTGATCATGGCGTCGGCGTCGGCAGCGGCCTTGACATCAACCTTGCAGGCCGGGTCGCCGGCGAACAGGTCCGTGACGGAACCCTTCACACCGAAGAGGACGCGGTGGATCGGTTCGAAAGCCATGGCGGGGTCGTGCAGGTTCTCAATCTCAACCAGCGCGTAGCGGGCCGGATGATCCATGCCCCATTCGGCCTTGTGGTTTTCCCAGATGGTCTTCGCGGTGGCAAGGGAGTGGTTGCCGTCGCCGATGGCGAAGAGGATGCGGGACTTCGGGCTGACAGGACCGTATTTCTTTTCAAGAACAGCGTCGGACTGCATTTCGGCAATGGCGTCGTAGATCTGATTCTCAATGGCGGGCTCGGCCAGGGAATAGCCGGTGATGTGGCCGCTGCCGAGCATCAGGTCGAAGTCGTAGACTTTCTTCAGGGAGTCTTTCTTGGCGATGAGCGGCTCAATGAGCTTCTTCTCGCTGTCATCAACCAGCACGAGGATGTGCGGCAGATCAAGCGGAGCGCCTTCGCGGATCTTGACTCTCGGCGGAATGCGTTCGGCAACCGTGCCTTCGGTGGCGCGGATCCAGCTGGTGGAGGTCTTCGTGAAGTCGTAGTCTTCCAGGTCGATGAGGAGCATCAGGCCCCAGCGGGTGCCGTTGTCGATTTTGCGTTCGACGAGGATCATGCCCGGATGTTCGTCGAAGATACCTTCGGCGAGGTACTTGCGTTCTTCTTTCTGAATGTCGGCCACCTTCGCGGCTTCGTCAATCTTGCCCAGATAGTATTCCGGGAAGGTGATCTTCAGCGTGGACGGGGCGTCGCCGACGATCTCTTCGACTTTGTCCCAATAGTTCTTGTTGGAAGTGTACTGGTCGCAGGCAATGACGGCCCACTTGGCCATGTCAATGCTCTTGTTCGGGAGCAGCATTTTCGGCGTTTTGATGATGGTTACGTTGTTCTTTGACATCGGTTTTCCTCCGTATAAAGGTTGATACTAATCCATTACCTTTATTGTACAACAATTAACCCTCCGTTCAAATAGGTTGAATGTCAGGTGTTGCCATGTAAGTTGTCAGACATTTGAGAATCGGGAGCTGTCCTCCCTCGGAAAACGTCAGTGTTTCCTTAATAATTCCCGCTGCCGTTCAAAACGCTTTATTTCGTGCTAAAATAGAGGCATGAGTGAAAAAGTTGTCGCTACCAACCGCAAAGCGCGGTTTGAATATTTTATTTTGGAATCCTTCGAGGCCGGTATTTCCCTGCAGGGCAGTGAGATCAAGTCCATCCGCGCCGGGCAGATGAGCCTGGGCGAGGCGTATGTGAAGATCGAGGACGGGAAGGAAGCTTGGCTCGTCGGCGCGCATATCTCGCCGTACGATCCCGCCAGCCGTTACAATCACAACCCGACCCGTTCCCGCCGCCTGCTGCTCAACAAGCGGGAGATCCGCAAGATTTGGAATGAGGTGCGCATGAAGGGCGTGACCGTAATCCCGCTCCGCGTTTACCTGACGCACGGGCTCGCGAAGGTCGAGATCGGTCTCGCGAAGGGCAAGAAGCTCTACGACAAGCGCAATGACATCGCCAAGCGCGATTCCGAACGCGCCCGTCAGCGCGGAGAGGATTGACCGCCATGGCCTATAAAATGTCCCGCCGTGAATTCCTGAAGGCGTCCGCGCTGGCCGCGGGCGTACTTCTGCTGCCGAAGGACGTCGAAGCTTCCATTCGGCGCACCCGTGTCATTCAAAACGCCGCGCTGGAGAACTTCCCGGACGCGGCGATGCTCGGGCGCAACTGTTCCTCCGGCATCCTGAACTTCCGCACCAAGCCTGACAGCGACGCCCCGATCGCGAAGATCGTTTACGAAGACGCGGTGTTCCCGATTTACCGCGAAGTCATCGGCACGCCTCCCATGGGGATGCCGATCGCCACATGGTATGAGACGCCGTACGGCTACGCCTATTCAACGAATGTGCAAATCGTCAAAAACGAGCCCAACGAGCTGGAAACCGAGCTGCCGCAGACGAGCGTCGGCAAGGGATTCTGGGCGGAGATCACCGTCCCTTATGTCGGGCTGAGCTTTGAGAATGACCCGATCTCGCCCTGGTATCAGGAGATCGCCGGCCACAATCCGCGTTCGTATTACGGACAGGTCTTCTGGGTGGATGACATCAAGACCTCGTACGACGGCACCGTCATGTACCGCGCCAACGAGCTTTACGGAACATACGGCGACAGCGTCTATGCCGACGGCCGGGCGTTCCGCCGTCTGCGTGATGAAGACGTCTCGCAGATTCATCCCGACGCGGAGGAGAAACGCATCCTCGCGAACCTGACTTACCAGACCCTGACCTGTTACGAAGGGAAAGACGAAGTCTATTTCTGCCGCATTTCCTCCGGCGCGATTTACACCAATGACGGCCAAGAGACCGATAACTACGCCACGCCGACCGGCAACCATTCCCCGCACCGCAAGCTGATTTCGCTGCACATGGCGGGCGCGATGAACGGCGGCGGATGGGACACCCCGGGCGTGCCTTGGAACTATATGTTCGCCTCCGGCGGCGCGGCCATTCACGGTGTGTTCTGGCATAACAGCTTCGGCGTTGCCCGTTCGCACGGCTGCATCAACTGCCGCAACGAGGACGCGAAGTGGATCTACCGCTGGACCGAGCCGTTCGTCGGGCTGGACCCGGGGGATTTGGACATTGTCGCCGCGGGGCTTTCCGGGACGAAAGTCGAGGTCGTCAACTGACATGAAGGCTTTCGCCGAGCGTGCCGAATCGCTGATCAGACGCGGATATGGATTAATATTCGCGTTTGTTTTCGTCTGTTACGACGGCGCGGCGGTTCTGCCGGCGGTGCTGATGCATGAGGGACACCGCTCCCTCGCGAAGCTGATCTACCGACTGTTCGGCTTCCTCTGTCATCAGCTGCCGTACCGCTGCTTTTTCCTTTACGGACCGCGGGCGTACTATCCGCTCGAAGGCGCGGATTCCCTCGCGGAAGCGGCGGGTGAGGCGCTTGATACCGCGCGTAATCTGCGCGATTTCCTCGGGACGGAAGCGATGGGGTGGAAGACAGCGATCTGCCAGCGCTGCATGGCAATTTACCTGTTCATGGCGCTGTTCTGCCTGATTTTCTTCCTGTCACGGAACCGCATCAAGGCGGTGGGCACCATTCCCGCCCTGGTCTTCGGCGCCCTTCCGATGGCGCTGGACGGATGCACCCAGGCCGTCGGGAAGCTCGTCCCGGCCCTCGCTCGGGAATCCACGCCGCTGCTGCGCTGCCTGACGGGTGCGCTCTTCGGCTTCTTCCTCTGCTGGTATCTCATCCCGCGGATCGAGGAATCGCTGCTGTATGGAGAATAAAATGATCGTCACCGAAAAGAATGGATTGAAGTATTATCAATTTGAGAGCTTCCTCGAGCAGGGGATCAAGCACGGCTTCTTCACCCGCTTCGGCGGCGTCAGCCCGAAGCCCTTCGACTCGCTGAATATGTCCATCACCCTCGGCGACTCCAAGGAAAACACGAAAGAGAACGTCCGTCGGATGCTTGAATGCGGCGGGATGACGCTGGAGAACCGTTACGACGGCTGGCAATGCCACAGCCGCACCGTAATCGCGGTCGATGTTCATCGGGATTCCGACACCCGTCCGCTGCGGGCGGATGGCTTGATCACCGACAACCCCGACATCGCGCTGGTGCAGCGCTTCGGGGACTGCGTTCCCGTGATCCTCTACGACCCCGTGCATCGGGCTGTCGGCCTCTATCACGCCGGCTGGCGCGGTACGGTGGACGACATGGGCGGCATCACCATCCGCAACATGACGAAGCTCTACGGCACCGATCCGAAAGACCTGTTGGCGGGCATCGGCCCTTCCATCGGCCCGGATCATTTCGAGGTTAAAGATGACTGCGCCGCGCACTTCCGGCGCCGATTCGGCGAACGCTATGCCGAAATCGCGGACCTGAGCGAAGACCGCATCCGCCTGGACCTGTGGAAGGCGAACCGCATGCTGCTCGAGGATATCGGGGTGACAAAGATTGAGACCGCGGAAATTTGCACCGTGTGCCATAAAGACGAATGGTTTTCGCATCGCGGCGACCATGGAATGACCGGCCGCTTCGGTGTGTTCATTACACTGGGGTGAAAATAATGGTAGATTTGAGTACGATTCAAAAGAACATTGAGGATATTCAGAATAACATTACCGCTGCCGCGGCCCGCGCGGGACGGAACGCTTCCGACATCCGCCTGATGGCGGTGACGAAGACGAAGCCCGCCGAAATCGTCGCCATGCTGCAGGAAGCCGGGATCCGCCTCTACGGCGAGAATTACCCGGAAGAAGTCCCCGGCAAGATCAATGAATTCCGCGCCGAGGAATGTACGCTCGCCATGATCGGGCATCTGCAGAGTCGCAAGGCGAAGATTGTCGCGGACCTCTTCGACGAATACCATTCGCTGGACCGCCTCGACATCGCGGAGAAGATGGAATCCCTGCTCGCGGAGCGGAACAAGGTCATGCCGGTGTTTATTGAATGCAACGTCGGCGGGGAAGAATCCAAGAGCGGTTGGACGTTCGGGGATGATACGCTGACGGACGCGTTCCTGAAGGACTTCGAGACGGTGTCCGCCATGCCGCATTTACGGGTGCGCGGGTTGATGACGCTGCCTCCGTTGGCGGAGGACGCCGAGGTCAACCGCAAGTATTTCATCCGCATGCGGGAGATCGCGGAGTATCTCAACACGAATATGAACGCGCGGATCACGGAGCTCTCCATGGGCACCTCCGCGGACTACATGATCGCGGTGGAAGAGGGCGCGACGATGGTTCGCATCGGGACGGCGCTGGTCGGTCCGCGGGTTTATAAGAATCGGGCGTGAAGTATGTTTGGATTTCTCAAGATTTTTCTGAATTTGTTTGTGCAGGTGATGTCGGCGCTGCTGCTGATTTACTGTGTGCTGTCGTGGGTTGTCCCGCCGGATAATGTGTTTCGTCAAAAGGTCGAGGACTTGATCAATCCCCTCCTCGATCCCCTCCGCAGCGTCCTGCCGAGCTTCGGAATGTTCGACTTCAGTCCGATCGTTCTGATGATCATTCTGGAGTTCATTGGCAGCGTTCTGTCGAAACTGCTGTGAGTTGAAAAAGACTGCCGCGATGAACGGCAGTTTTTTATTTCCGGCTGCTTTTCGCATCTGTTCAAAACGCTCCGCGACAGTGGAGGTGTCTGCAGGTCACCTCATCCACCGCGAAGCGGTCCCCCTTCCCCTCGAGGGGAAGGCCTTAATGCCGCTTGAAAGGGAGTGCTCGCCCCGGTCGGGCGCGACACTGCCCATATTGCGGCGAGCGAAGCGTTGCCGCGCTGCCCGATATGCGGAGACTCGCTTTAATTTAAGAGCGCGTTTAAGCCTTCCCCTGGTAGGGGAAGGGGGACCGCTTGCGGTGGATGAGGTGATGC
>CAVIKW010000054.1:0-12557 GCA_963643375.1 Flexilinea sp.
TCATCCACCGCGAAGCGGTCCCCCTTCCCCTCGAGGGGAAGGCTTAAGCGCGGTTGAAAGGGAGCGGGTGTTCGCGTATCGGGCGCCAACTCCTCACTCCTCACTCCTAACTCCTCACTGCCGGTTTCCCGCCATTACTTTCAACATCTCCTCAAAATCATCATTCTCCGCGGATTTATTCGGCTTGCGGTGGCCGCATTTTTGGCACTCGTGAATGATGATCCGTTCGCCTTTTTTGATCTGAATCTCGACCGGCTTCATCATCCCTCCGCAATGGGAGGCGCGGTCGCCGGGGGTGACGTCGACGTGTTTCGACCACAGGCAATACGGACAGTGATTCGTGTAGCCATTGCCGTGAACCTCGCGGCCGCAGTGCTCGCAGATGAAGTCTTCCGTTACGCGGATGAAACTCGCGGACATGATCACCTCAGGAACGCGCGACGCGTTCAAGATATTTGCGGTATTTGGGATCTTTCGACTTGGCGGCGAGCTTCAGCAGCTGCTCGCGGTCGATGAAATCCATACGGAAGGCGATCTCGTCGGGACAGTTGATGAGCATGCCTTGGCGGGATTCAATCGCCTGCACGAACATTGCGGACTGCAGCAGGGAGTCGTGGGTGCCGGCATCCATCCAGGCGACGCCGCGGCGGAAGGTCTTGACGCGGAGCTCGCCGTTGTCAAGGTAGACGCGGTTGAGGTCGGTGATCTCCAATTCGCCGCGGGCGCTGGGCTTGAGCTGCTTGGCGTATTCCACGGCGCGGTTATCATAGAAGTAAAGCCCCGGCACGGCGTAGTTGGACTTCGGCTCGGCGGGCTTTTCCTCCAACGAGACGGCATTGCCGTCGTCGTCGAAGGTGACGACGCCGTAATTCTCCGGGTCGCTGACTTCATAGGCGAAGACGATCGCGCCGGATTCGAGCTTCACGGCGTCGCGGAGCATGTTCGGGACGTCGTGGCCGTAGATGATGTTGTCGCCCAGCATCAAACAGGCAGCGTCTCCGTCGAGGAATTCCTCCGCGAGGATCAGCGCCTGGGCGAGGCCGTCCGGGCTGGGCTGGCCCTTGTATTGCAGACGGATGCCCCATTGGCTGCCGTCGCCGAGGAGCCGTTCGAAGAGCGGCAGGTCGCCCGGGTTCCCGATGATGAGAATATCCCGCAGTCCCGCCAGCATCAGCATGGCGAGCGGATAGTAGATCATCGGCTTGTCGTAAACCGGGAGCAGCTGTTTGCAGACCGCGCAGGTCAGGGGATAAAGGCGGGTGCCTTTCCCGCCGGCGAGGATGATGCCTTTCATTCGTTGTCCTCCGCTGTCAATCACGATTTGAATAATTGCGGTCCATCCAGGCGCTGAAGGTGTCCGTGCCTGTGACGGAGTCAATCCACGCGCCGTGGCTCAGGTACCAGTCAACGGTCTCTTCGAGGCCGTCGGCCAGGCTGTAAGACGGCTGCCAACCGAGTTCGCGCTCGATCTTCGCCGTGTCAATGTCATAACGGAAGTCGTGCCCCGGCCGGTCCTTCACGAAGGTGATCAGCCGTTCATGCGGGGCGGATTCGGGGAAGCGCTTGTCAAGGACCGCGCAGATCATTTTCACGATCTCAAGGTTGCTCGGCTGGTTATCCCCGCCGACGCAATAGGTTTCGCCGGGCGTCCCACCCTTCAGAATGAGACGGATTGCGGCGCAGTGGTCTTTGACGTGGAGCCAATCCCGCACCTGGGCACCCGCGCCGTAGACGGGCAGCGGCTTGCCGGTGATGCCGTTGAGGATCATCAGCGGGATGAGCTTCTCCGGGAATTGATACGGCCCGTAGTTGTTGGAGCAGTTCGAGACCGTGACCGGGATGCCGTAGGTTGTCCCGTACGCCCGCACGAGATGATCGGACGAGGCCTTGGACGCGGAATACGGCGAATGCGGGGCGTAGGCGGTGCGCTCGTTGAAAGGCGCGTCGCCGGGCTGCAGGGCGCCGAAGACTTCATCGGTGGAAATATGATGAAAGCGGACGTCCGTCCGTCCCGCCCAAGCGGCGCGGGCCGCTTCCAGCAGGTTGAAGGTGCCGAGGATGTTCGTGGTGATGAAGGGCGCGGGGCCGAGAATGGAACGGTCGACGTGGGATTCCGCGGCGAAGTGCGCGACGGTGTCAATGTCATGCTCCGCGAAGATCCGATTGACGAAGTCCGCGTCCCGAATGTCGCCGCGGAGCAGGGTGTGCCGGGCGGGATCGGGGAGGTCTTCAAGGTTCTCAAGGCGGCCCGCGTAGGTGAGCAGGTCCGCGTTATAGATATGAATATCCGGCTCCGTCTCAAGCATGAAACGGATGAAGTTCGAACCGATGAAGCCGGCACCGCCGGTGACGAGAAGATTCTTCATAAAGACGCTCCTCTTCTATTATATCTCATTCGGGTCGACCCATTCAATGGCGGGGTCGGTGGGCTTGAACCAATTCGCCTGACGACGGACGTAGTTGTGCGTGCGGAATTTGATCAATTGCGCGGCTTCGTCCAGGCTGACGCGTCCGTGAAGGTAATCGCAGATTTCTTTATACCCGATCGCGGACATGGACGGCAGGTCTTCGGCGTAGCCCTTCGCCAGCAGCGCGGCGGTCTCCTCAACCAGGCCGTTGGCGATCATCAGGTCAACGCGGCGGTCGATGCGTTCGTAGAGCTCGGCGCGGTCCCGCTTCATGCCGTAAATCTTCGCCTCGTACGGCGATTCGGTTGCGCGGCGCTGGGCGGAAAATTTCCGGCCGGAGGTGAAGATCACTTCCAAGGCGCGGACGGTGCGGCGCATGTTCTGCCAATCAATTTTTTCCGCCGCTTCGGGATCGATCAACGCGAGCTTTCGGTGAAGTTCCCGCGCGCCGATTTCATTCCCCCAGGCCTCAAGCGCCTCACGCAGACGGTGATCCGGCTCGCCTTCGGGGATTGTCCAGCCCTCGAGAATCGCGCGGAAGTACTGCCCCGTCCCGCCGACAATGATCGGCGTCTTCCCTCGGGAATAGATGTCGCGGACGGCGTCATCCGCCGCTTTGCGGAAGACGGAAAGGCTCCACGTCTCATCGGGATCGGCCACGTCGATCAGGTAATGCGGGATGCCCTGCCGCTCCTCCATGGAAGGCTTCGCCGTGCCGATGTCCATCCCGCGGTACAGGTAGCGGGAATCCGCGGAGACGATCTCGCCGTCCACGCGTTTCGCCAGACGGATGGCGGCGTCGGTCTTGCCGGACGCGGTCGGGCCGACGATGAAGATGACGGGGATTTTAGTCGTCTGCTGTGACATTCTCATACCACCTGAAATTCTTGACCTCCGTCTTGTCCCGATCGTAGATCAACGCCATGATGTCCACCCGCCACGGGATGTCCTCGTCGGGGTAGTTCTCGGCGAGGTATTGATACGCGGCGCGGAGAATGTGTTCCTTCTTCGCGGAGGTGACGGCGTCTTCCGGGTAGCCGTAGCGGGCGTTCACGCGGGATTTCACCTCAGCGAAGACGATCACGCCGTCCGGGCTTTTGAGGATCAGGTCGATTTCCCCGCCGGTGACGCGGTAATTCATGCCGAGGACTTCGTACCCCTTTTCGGAGGCACGCTTCGCCGCGGCAAGCTCGCCCTCATGGCCGAAGCCGAGGTTTTCACTTTTCACTTGCGGATGTATTTCTGCGCCATCATGAGCGCGGCAATCGTCTTGCTGTCTTCGAACTGACCGGATTCGGCGGCTTCGTACGCTTCCTCAATGGTCATGGAGATGTTGGAGATGAACTCGTCCTCGTCCTGCGGCAGCGGATTTTTGTGCATGTCGCGCATCAGGTAGATGTGCAGGTACTCGGAGCAGTAGCCCGCGGAGGCATAGAAGCCGCCGAGCTTGATCATCTCCCCGGCTTCGTAACCGGTCTCCTCGCGCAGCTCACGCGCCGCGGCGGGATCGGGGTCTTCGCCTTCATTGATCATGCCCGCGGGGAGCTCGAGGAGCTCCTTCTGCGCGCCGAGACGGTATTGGCGGACGAAGAGAATGCGTCCGTCCTCGGTGACGGGAACCATCACCACCGCCGGGGTATGGCCGACGAGGTCGTAATCACGCTGTTTGCCGGTCGGCAGTTCGATGCGAACCTTGCGCACGTCGAAAATATGCGCCTTGCAGACGATCTCGGTATTCAGGATCTTCATTTGTCTTCTCCTTCATCGGGCGCCCCGCCCATGGGGATGATCGGCGGGAACATGCCCGGGAACGGCATATTCGGCGCTTGGTGCGGGTCGTTCTCATCCGCGGGCTCTTCAAGCCAAATCTCGTCGGTTTCCGCCGCCAGGATCTCGTCCTGCAGGCGGGCTAATTCCTCATCGGTTTCGCGTTCTTCATCTTCAAAATCTTCTTCACCGTATTCCATATCTTACCTCTCATTTCCAACGGAAAAGATCCTTGATCATATCCAGAATGTTATCCCAAAACGTCTTCTTCGGCACCACCGGATCCGGCTTGAGCACGACCGGGTCGTTCAGGGTATAGGGATCCTGTTTCGCGGCGCCCTTCGCGCCCTTCAGCTTCTTTTGGCGGATGGGACGCGGGTTGATCGGCGCGGAGGCGAGGATGCCCTCCCGGCGCTGGCGGTAATGCGTGATTGCCGCCGTCAGGTGCGCGCAGTAAAGGATGATGAATGCCGTGAAGTAAATATACAAAAGCAAAAGCACGATCGCCGTGACGGACCCGTACAGCAGGTCGTAGCGGTTCAGCGGGCTGAGGATGTACTTGCTGAAGAAAAAAGTGAATAGCCGGCACGCTATCGCGAAAACGAGGGCCGCGATGTGGGCGGCCTTGCGGTCCACCTTGGCGGTCGGGATCATGTAATACAGCGCGAAGCCCATCAGGTAGAGGAACGCCAGCGGCAGAACGAAGCTCGAGAAGATTCGGATGAGCAGCGAAATGGCGGGCGTCAGCGTGATTTTAAAGAAGGCGAGCGCGTGCGAAAGGTCGAAGACAAAGGAGAAGACCATAATCGCCGTGATGAGCAGAATGGCGATCAAGATCAGCGCGATGGCCAAGGCACGGTTGATGAAGTACCCGCGCATCTTGGACTCCGGCCACGCCTTCTGTACGTTGGAGATGACGCTGTTGATCATCCCCGAACCGGACCAGAGGAGGGAGATTGAGGCGATGATGGAGGTCGAGGTACGGTTGTCGAGCATGCTCTGCAGGTTCTGGCTGATGAGCACCTCCGCGCCCGGAATGACCCCCTGAATGAAGTTCGTCAACGCCGTCTGTACGTATTCGAAGTCGAGGAAGTAAGAAAGGAAGATGACGACGAACAGGAAGAGCGGGAAGATCGAGAACAGGAAGTAGTACGCGATCGAGGCAGCCGCCTGCGCGGGCAGGTTGTTGAAGAGGCTCGTGAACGAGTCCACCACAACCGCAAGAAAAGCGTCCCATTTTGACGCTCTCCGGCGCTGTTCCTGTTGTAATTCATCCGCTGGCTGTTTCTCGCTCATAGACGTCCGATTCCGTTAGGGCTTGTGAATGGTGAGGCCCTTTTTCTCGAATTTCTTGATGCCGCCCGTGTTGATCTTGATGCAGCCCTGCAGCTCGAGGAAGCTCAGCTTCGGCAGTTTCTGCACGTAGGGCGCCGCCTTCTCATTGACGCGGTTGCAGTAACTCAGGTTCAGGTATTCCAAATTCACCAGCGACGGCAGGAACGCCATCCCCTGGCTGTTAATGTCGCAGGCGCCGATATTCAGGCAGCGCAGCTGCTTCAGCAGACCGATGTGCGCCATTCCCGTGTTGGTGATGCCGCGGTTCTCGGCAAGGTGAAGGTAGCGGAGGTTCTCCACCGGGGCTAATTCCTCCGCCAATTGACGCGTCATCGCGTCGTCCAATCCCTGCGCGCGGACGCCGAGATAAACATCCGCCGGCAGATGAAAGATCCCCGGACCGCGGTCGTATTCCTGCCAGTCCAGCCAGCGCGTCGAGAACGCGTCCGCGGGGATGGTGTATAACAGGACGTCGAGTCCCGTCGCGTATCGAATGGTCGTATTTTCCATAAATAAAATTATACAGCAATCCGCGGAAAATAAAAGCGGGAATTGAGAGAGTGAGGAAAAATGAGAATTGAGGAGAGTCAATAGGCGGTAGGTAATTTAGAGACCAGAGACCGGATAACATAGTTGGAGCGGGTCTTCTCTTGTCAGGCGCGTTTTTGTTGGGATTTGTTGACGCTTCGCGAAGGGGAGCGGGTCCGCGGGTCACCTCATCCACCGCGGAGCGGTCCCCCTTCCCCGAAAAGATAGTGAGGAGTTAGGAGTGAGGAGTGAGGAGTTGGCGCTCGATATGCGGAGATCCATCCCAATTAATGAGCGCTTATCTGCCTTCCCCTCGAGGGGAAGGGGGCCCGCTTGCGGGGGATGAGGTGCGCGATAGCATGGAATGCTCTATATTCGAAGACTCGCCTCAATTACCGGGCGCCTCTATTGACTATTGACTACTGACTATTGACTTTCCTCCCTTCCTTTCCCCACCAAAAAACAAACCCGCAAAATTCAATATCAAATTGGCTCAAAACTTGCTCCCTATAAAGCATGGAACATCCTCGGATGAAAAAATTGGTCAAAAATTCATCCCGGAAAAACCGCACATTGGCACTGATATTGCACAATATCAGGTAACCGCAGACCGCGAGGGATGCGGAAACAAAAAGTATCATTATCAAATTTCGTTGAGAAGTGAGGCAAAACTATGAAAACGAAAACCGTAAGTATTTTGTTCGCTCTGGTTATGGTCCTGAGCCTGTTCGGCGGTGTCTTCGCGCAAGACGCTTTTGATGAAACCTGGGATGAAGAAACCGTCCTGACCGTCTTCAATGACCTCGAGATGGTTTTCCCGGATATGTTCGCGGATGAAGACTCCGACTACCTCTTCGTTGAGGAAGAACTGAGCCACAACTTCCCGACCTCCAACGGTGAAGTCATCTCCAAGGATGTCACCGAAGAAGATCTCGAAGCCAAGGCCGCGATTAACCCGAATGTAACGGTCAACTCCGCTACCTTCAGCCCCTGCGGCGACGGTCTCATCAAGTTCGATATCACCATCACCAAGGATGACGGTACCAACTACCCGAATGTTTATCTCGGCTCTTCCAGTGTCGCGTATCTGCGCTCCATCGTCGGTGATGTCGATGTAAACGGTGAAGTATTCACGGATCAGAAAGTCTTGAAGTGCACTTCCACCGGTGGGGACAACTGCCGTCAGATCTACTTCAACTCTAAGGGTGAAGCCCGCATCAAGGGTTACCTCGCCTCTCCTGTCGTTCTCAATGAAACCGATACGGTCAAAATCGGTCTGCGCCTTGTCCACAGCACTTACATGACCGCTCTGTGGGATGTTGAGAAGCAGGCTGAAATCTATGCCGAAGCGACCGCGACTGCCGACAAGAACAACTACTGCCAGAACACGATCGAATCCTTCGCCATGGCCGGTGTCGACGCTGTCCGCGCCCGCTATGATGAGAATACCGGTGAAGCCCGCCTGCAGGCCACTGTCCGCAACTATCAGTCCACCGACCGCGTCAACTACGTGATCCCCGCTGAAGTGATCGTTGACGGCAGCCGCTACACCGACTACACCTGCAAGTACACGATCTACAACACCAGCAACGGCGCCCCGCGCACCGATTACTGCAAGTTCGGCGAAGGCATCGGCATTGCGGCCAACGGTGTTGTCCGCTTCGACATCACTGTCCCGAGCATCGGCTACCACACCGGTGACATTGACTTCACCTTCCGCGTCGGCGGTATGAAAGAACTCGTCAAGGGCACCTTCAAACCGGTTGCTTACCCCTGCCCGGCTGAAACCAAGATCTCCGTCATGGACCCGCTCAAGCCCTTCATGACCTTCTATGAAAACGAATCCGACAACGCCATCAAGGCTTCCGGCGCCTACGGTGTCTACGAAGACGGTGTCTGGGGTCTCTATCAGAAATGCGGCCGCATGGCTTACCTCGCCGTCCGCCTGAAGAACTCCGGTATCAAGGACGAGGCCATCAACCTGAACAACGTCGCTGTCGCCATCAACGGCGGTACCCCGATCAGCTTCAAGTGGGTCATGAGCTCCGTTGCCGAGACCAAGAAGAACACCATCTACCTCGCTTCCGGCGAAGATGTCATCCTCATCGGTAAGGCTCACGTCACCGACGCCCCGTATCAGCTGAACGCCGATACCTCCATGACCGCTGCCGTCAACTTCCTTGATTACGGTCTCTACATCACCGGTACGGTTTACTCCGACCACAACAACACCAACTGCTCTGTTGCTCCGTAAACAAGGTGGACACTGATTTCGGCGAAATTTGAATAAAAAATGATGGGCTGCCCTCCAAACAAGGGCAGCCCACCTGCCGAGGATCACAGATCCGCCGCTTTCCCGGGCGGATTTTTCCTTTTAAACACCCCTCTCCGCACCGCGTTACAGGTCTTTGACCGCGTCCCCGTCTTTTTGACACAACACTGTTATAATTGGAAGCATGAGAAAACTGCTCCCGATCCTCTTTTTATTCTTTGCGATTACCGGCGCGGCGTACGCGCAGAGCGCCAATGACCTGATTGCCGAAGTGAACGCGCTGCGCGCGGAATACGGGCTGGAGCCCTACACCGTGGACTCCTCCCTGATGACGCTGGCGCAGTCCCATTCCGAATATCAGGCCTCCATCCAACAGACTACGCACGACCGCGCGGACGGCTCCGGCGTCCCCTGCCGTTCCGAGAATATCTGCGGCGGCATCGGCGTCAACGCCTCGTACTGCGTCAATAATATGTGGACGGATGAGCTGCACCGCTACACGATGATCGGGCTTGAAACAGGCACCGTCGGCGCCGGCTTGGCGGAGTCCAACGGCAACAGTTATTACACCCTGATGGTCAACTCCTCGGGCGCGGAGACCGGCTTGGCCTCCCTGACCGACTCCAATTCCTTGGACACGCCGATCGACCTTGACGCCGCGCTCCTGCAGCCGGGCGAGTTCGCGACTTCGACCCCGTACCCCGACGGCTCCATTTATCACACCGTCGGCACCAATGAAACCCTGTGGTCCATCGCGCTGAGCTACAACACGACCATGGCCGAAATTCAACAGCTCAACGGCTGGACGGAAGACGAAACCTCCGTCTCCATCGGCCAGCGCATTTTGATCCATTACGGCGGCACGCCCGTCGCGGATACCCTGACCCCGACGCTGACCCCGCTCCCGGCAACCAGTACGCCGAAGCCGACCGCCACGTCCACCAATACGCCCATTCCGCTGCCGTCCCTGACCCCGACGGTAACGCCGACCCCGACCCCGGAGCCGTTGATCCCGCATATCCGTTTCTTTGACACGCCCGCCGCGCGTACCTTCGGCTTGGTCCTCGTGATCGTCTGCACCGCGGGCCTGGCGGCGACCCTCTACCTCGGCTTCTTCCGCAAGAAATGAAACGCCGTCTTCCGTTCCTGATCTTTCTCCTGGCCTGTTTTCTCCCGGCGGCTGCCTTCGCGCAGGATGAGGGAGCGGCCGGACGCGCTTTGGAAGCGGCGCGGCTGGAGATCTTTGACGCTGTCAACGAACTGCGCGAGGAATACAACTGCGGTACGCTGACGTTCGACTCGCATCTCACCACCGCCGCGCAGCAGCAGGCGGAATACCTTGCCGAGCTCGGGAAGCTCGACACCACCGGCCGGCAGGGCGAATCCGCCCGCGAACGCGCCATGGATGCCGGATACGGCGGGGACAAGTCCTTCTCCATTGAGGAGACCACCGCCATGGTGTGGGTCGATACCGACACGGAGTACCTCATTGAGAACGTCTGGCGGACGAATCAGAAATCCACGCACGCCATTTTCAACAGTGAGCTGCGCCAATGCGGCATCGGCATCGCGGATGCCGCCGACAAGCACCGTTACATCGTGCTGATGGTTGCCGGGCTGGATGACGGCACCACCGATTACACCGCCCGCCCGACGTACGACTACCGTACGCCGAAGCCGACGATCTCCGCCACGCCGACCCCGCAGATGCTCATCACCTCAACCGCGAACCCCGACGGCGGGGTTTATCACGTCGTGCAGGAAGGCGAGACCTTCTCGGAAATCGCGATGGCCTACGGCCTGGATTGGTATACCCTGTCCGTACTCAACAACATCAAGTTACCGACGCTCACCCCGGTGGTGATCTACGAAGGGGAGGTGCTGGTCATTCACCCGACGAACACGGCCACCATGACCCCGACCCCGACGCGGACCCCGCTCCCGCCGACCTCAACCCCGCGCCCGACCTTCACGCCCGCCGCGAACGCGTCCTCGGATGACGGCGCGCAGGAATTCGAGCTGCCGGTGCCGAATATCGTGAATGAGATCGCGGACCTCTCCCGCCATAAGCGGACGGTCGGCATTATCCTGGTCTGTCTGTGCGTCCCGGGGCTGCTGATCAGCTTGCGGAAACGAAAATAACGGAGGAATTCCATGACTTACAAAACGATCCTGCTGGATGTTGACGGAACGCTGCTCGACTTCAACGCGTCCGCCGCGATTTCCATTCGCAACCTCTTCAATCGTTACGGCTGGGACTATAACGACGGCGTTTTTGAGACCTACGAACGGATCAACACGTCCCTGTGGGAGAAGTACGAGAAAGGCGAGATGCCGCGCGAAGAGGTGCTCACGACCCGTTTCCGTATGCTCTTCGACCGGCTCGGTATTGACGGCGATGAATTCAGCTTCGAACCGGAGTTCCGCGCCGAACTCGAGATCAACCCCGTCTGGATGGACGGCGCGGTTGAATTGCTGGATTACCTGGCGGCGAAATACGAGCTGGACGTGGTGACGAACGGCGTTGCCGCCACCCAGCACAAGCGCATGAAGCTCACCGGCATGGACCGTTGGATCACGAAGACGTTCATCTCCGAGGAAGTCGGCGCGCCGAAACCGCAGAAGGAATTCTTCGACGCCTGCCTTGCCGGTGTGGACCGGGAGAGCGTGATCCTCATCGGGGATTCGCTGACGGCCGACATTCGCGGCGCCAATGACGCGGGGATCAAATCCATCTGGTACGATCCGGCCGGCAAAGACGCGGGGAACATCGCGGCGCCGGACTTCACGGTGAATCGATTGCTCGATATCGAGAAGATTCTGTGACAGCGGGGCTGTTTTTGACCGCGAATGGAAATATCATGAAAATCGCCGTTTTTGTTGCAGGAAACAGGAATATGGCGTAAAATATATCTTGTCTTTTGGAGAGATAGCGTAGTCTGGCCTAACGCGCTCGCCTGGAGAGCGGGTATACCGCAAGGTATCGAGGGTTCGAATCCCTCTCTCTCCGCCATATGGATCGACTCCAGGATCCGACATCAAAGTCCACGTTCGCGCGGGCTTTTTTGTTTAACAGCGCGCCGGTTTGGTGTGAAATAAGGCTCTGCGGATGCGCATTTTGAAGCATCCGCAATGCCTTGATTGTATGATCAATAGAAGCGATTGAATCAGTGTTCGCCGATAATATCCTTGAGCGGCTTGCCGTCAGCGGTTTTCCAAAGCGCGTTTCCGCTCAAAGAAGCTCCTCCAATAAAACCGGCTGCCGACGATGGGCTTGAAAACAACAGATCTGCTGTGAGAACATTATTCTCATCAATTTTATCCGCGTATTTTTCGCGATCCTTGATTGACCATTTCGGACAACTCTTTGTTGTACCGGGGTTGATAGTGCTTCCTTTCAGAACCGCGAAGCCATCACCGGTGCGAATGCCCGTTGCCTTTCCTTTTCCATAATTAAGATAGAGGTAAGTCTTATCATTACCGGAATTTTTGGCAGGTGCTATGGGCTCAAAAACTTTGTGCCCCAACGCGCCCATAACAATCCTTGCGTAGTCAATGAACTCCTCCAGCTCACTTTCTGTCTCTTCTGTGATGTTTCCGGGATTTGGATCGTTGCTGTTTCTTACGGTGTAGCGTCCTGCTTGTATCGCCATATTGCAGAAGCGATTTTCAAGACCGCTGATTTCGGTTGGGCCAAAGGAATTATTTGTCGTTGTGAACGAAATTGCTTCTGTCCAATATTCAATAGACGGATGCGGTTCCTGAATGCGCATAAGAAGCCCTTCGCCGTTCTTTCTGCTGCTTGCTTGTCCGATGTATACCGCTTGGTTATTGGAATTATCTGTACCGAAAAGGAAGTATACGCCGCTCTGTTTCAGAAATTTGATTTCTTTGCACTTGTCCAGTTCTGTTCTCGGAATCTTGTACGCAATCCCGGTCCAATTGGCGAGAGTACATTTAATTATTCCGCTGGCTTCGCCATCAATCAAAAACAGTTTTAATGTTTTACTTCTTACCATATGTTACCGTCCGCATTGTGTGATATACCGATTTGCAGGATTATCTAATATTATATCTTATGGCGGGATTTTCGGCGTCTGATTTTTTGCCCGAGCCGCATTTGGTGGACAATCGGAATAATTATTCGGGAGCGCGATAGCCACATGCGCCCGACATTGTGAGTTTCGCCTCGTGTGAAGCGGCGTTAAGGCCTTCCCCGAAAAGACAGAGTGGAGAGTGAAGAGTGG
>CAVIKW010000055.1:0-12235 GCA_963643375.1 Flexilinea sp.
TCACCTCATCCACCGCGGAGCGGTCCCCCTTCCCCTCGAGGGGAAGGCTTAAGCGCGGTCGAATTTGGGGCGTGACTTATAATGTCGGGCGTTTGCCCAACTTAATTCACATTCACTTTGACCACGGATGCGGATTAATGTTATCCGGTCTCCGGTCTCTTTTTAAACCCGACTGCCATTAATCACCTTCTGCCGCCCGTTTAGTCATCATTCCCTCATTACTTTTTGAGCGAAAGGCGGTTTAATGCGGAAACTGTCATATAATTTAATACGAACAACAACGCGGGAGACCGCGAATTAATAAGGAGTGTACATTATGCGTAAACCCATGGTCGCCGGCAACTGGAAAATGAACAAAACCGTTGCTGAAGGCGTGAAATTAGTCGAAGAACTGATCCCGATGATCAAAGACATCAACAGCGTTGACCGCGTTGTCTGCCCGCCTTTCACCGCTCTCTACAGCGTCTCCCAGCTCGTTAAGGGCACCGGCATCGGCTGCGGCGGTCAGGACCTTTTCTGGGAAGAAAAGGGTGCCTACACCGGCGAGATTGCCCCGAACATGGCTGCCGAACTCGGTGAATACATCATCATCGGCCATTCCGAACGCCGCGCTTACTTCGGCGAAACCAACGAGACCGTCAACAAGAAGGTCATCGCCGCCCTCAAAGTCGGCCTGACCCCGATTGTCTGCGTCGGTGAAACCAAGGACGAATTCGACGCCAACAAGACCGAAGCCGTTGTCTCCGGTCAGGTTCTCGAAGGCCTCAAGGGTCTGAGCGCCGATGATGCCAAGAAGATCATCATCGCCTACGAACCGGTCTGGGCGATCGGCACCGGCTTAGCCGCTACCGGCCCGCAGGCCAACGCTGTCATCGCGGACTACATCCGCAAGCCTTACGCCTCCATGTACGGCGAAGACGCCGCCCAGGCGATCCGCGTTCTGTACGGCGGTTCCGTCAAGGCCAACAACGCTGCCGAGTTCTTCGGCCAGCCGGACATCGACGGCGCCCTCGTCGGCGGTGCTTCCCTGAAGGCCCCGGACTTCACCGGCATCGTTCAGGCCGCTGCTGCCTAAGCATATTCCAAAACAAACGACAGGCACTCTCCGGAGTGCCTGTTTCGGTTATAATAGCCCTATGTCTTTCTTTACCCTCTTCTCGTATTTCGGCCTGCCGCTGATCCTTTTCTTCGTCTGCCTGCCGTTCCTGCTCAATTCCCGCGGGACGGGACGGACGGCGCTCACGGCGCTCTCCCTTGGCGCGTCGGTGAACGGCATCGCCAAGCAGCTCCTCAAGATCCCTCACCGTTGGGTGACGGAACCGGGATTCGAACCGAAATTAATGGAAGCGGGGTACGCCATGCCCTGCGAGCGGAGCATGCTCGCGGCGGCGGTATTGACGGCAATCGCGCTGTCGACGAAAAAGACTTGGGCGCGGATCGTCTGCGCGGCGGGGATCATCCTCACCGCGGCGTCCCGTTTGTACCTCGGCGTGCAGTCCTTCGCGGATGTGCTCGTCGGCGTACTGCTCGGCGCGGGCTGCGCCGTTCTCGTACACTTCGTCAAGGATCCGGCACGGCTCGGCCTCTGCGCGGGCTGCGGCCTTGTCTGCGCCCTGCTCGGCGGCTCCGCTTGGGGATTGGGTCTGAGCGTGACGGCGGGGCTGCATCTGCTCTGCGAAGGGCTCTTCCGCAAGACCGACCGTCCGCGTCATATTCTGCTCATCCTGCTTGAACTGCTGCTCTGCGCGGGCGCGTGCCTCGCGCTGTATATCGGCGTGCCGTTCCTCGTGGAATGGCTGCTGACGCCGCGTTGGCCGGGCGAGGCGCTGATTGTATTGCTGATCACCGCGCTGCCCGTGACGCTGCTGCCGCTTGCTTTCCGTTGGCTGACGGACTGGCGCACCGAGGCGAAGTAATGCCGCAGCCGATTTTCTTCCATTCCGGGGATTACCGGGTCGAGACCGATGTCTATCAAGGGCCGCTCGACCTGCTGCTGGACCTGATCGAGAAGGCGGAGCTGGACATCACCGTCCTCTCGCTCGCGCAGGTGACCGATCAGTTCCTCGATTACGTCCGCGCGATGAAGGAAGACAACCCCACGGACGTCTCCGCCTTTATCGTTATCGCCGCGCGGCTGATTCAGATCAAGTCCGCGGCGCTGCTGCCGAAGCCGCCTTCGTCCGTATCCGAGCTGGATGAGGACAGCGGCGAAGCGTTGGCGCGGCAGCTGATCCTCTATAAACGTTTCAAAATTCTCTCCGATTCCCTGCGTGAACGGGAGGACGAGGACTTTCGTTCATATATCCGTCTCAAGGCACCGGATGTCGGCCTGGAACCGAGTTTGGACATTTCCGGCTTGACGGGCGAAACCCTGGCCGAGATCGCGTCAAGGCTCTTCGCGGTGAAGAAGCAGCCGAAGCACCTCGCCGCGGTGATGACCCGTCCGCGGTTGAGCATTCACGACAAGATCCGCATGCTCATCGACCGCGTACGCAATTCCGTCACCGTCAAGTTCTCGTCCCTGCTGCATGATCACGACCGGCATGAAGCGGTGGTCACCTTCCTCGCCATGCTTGAGTTAATTAAACAAAACGCCGTTTCCATCCGTCAGGATGAGAATTTCGGCGAGATTGAGATCGAGAAGTCGGACGCCTTCGATCAGAAGAAAGATTTCAAATCCGAATTCGGCGATTAGGCGATGGGTTTTTTGAGCGGCAGCCCCGTGCGGCGCGGATAGCCCGCGGGCGTGTGCGCGGTCTTCGGAACGCGGACCAGCCAGCGGCGTCCCTCAATGCCGGGGAGCACGACTTCGGTCAATTCCGCTTTCCCGCCGCCGAGTTTGGCGATGGCAAGCTCCGCTGTCGGGACTTCCTCCGGGGCGGATTCCCCCTTCTGCGCGAGCATGACCCCGCCGACCTTGACCAGCGGCAGCAGGTATTCGCAGAGGACAGGCATGACCGCCACCGCGCGGGCGGTCGCCGCGTCATACTTCTCGCGATGGGCTTTGTTGTTCCCCAATTCCTCGGAACGATCCTTCAGGACGGTGACATGCTTCAGGTGCAGCGTGCTGCAGACCAGTTGGCAGAAATCCGCCTTCTTCCCGACCGAGTCGACCAAGGTCAGACGCAGTTCGGGGTAGAGGATGCGCAGCGGGATGCCGGGGAAGCCGGCGCCGGTGCCGATGTCAATCAGCGACTTGCCGTTCATGTCCCCGAGAACCGTCGCGCAGGTCAGCGAGTCGAGGAAATGCTTGAGGCGGATGCCTTCGAGGTCCCGAACGGCGGTGAGGTTGATTTTCGCGTTCCAATCCATCAGCAGATTCTCATACACGCGGAACTGCTCCGCCTGTTCCTCGGTCAGCTTAATCTTAAAATTATCTTCGGCAATATTGATCCAGTTTTCCATAGAAACCTTAATAAAATTTATTTCGAAGTCTGACGCTGCCGCACAACCTCGAAGATGAGGATGCCGGCGGCGATTCCGGCGTTCAGGGATTCGATCTCCCCGGGCATGGGGATGAGGACGGAGCCGTCCGATACGGCAAGCGCGCGGTCGCAGGGACCATCCGCTTCCGAACCGATGACGAGCGCTGTCGGCTGACGGAAATCCGTCTGCCAGCAGCTCACGGCGTCCACGATATCCGCCGCGAAGACCCGCATCCCGGGCATGGCGCGGAGGTACTTCTCCGCCGCGTCCCAGTCCATGCGGGCGAAGGGGAGGCGGAAGTGCGTGCCCATGCCGGAACGGATGACCTTCGGCGAGAAGGCGTCCGCGCAGCCGGGCATGAGGAGCAGGGCGTCGGCGTTGGCTGCCGCGGCGGTGCGGAAGAGCGTGCCGAGGTTGCCGGGGTCGTGAATGCCGTCCGCGATGATGATGAAATCCGCCCGCTTCGGCAGCGGCAGCGGGTTCATGCGCATCACAGCCAGCACCCCCTGCGGCGCGTCCGTGTCGGAGATGGACTCCATCAAACGCGGCTCGATCTCCTCGACCTGCGTGCCGGCCGCCTCAAACGCGCGGACGAGCTTCTCCGCCCGTTCGCTCAGCGGCGCGCTCCATAACAGGTAGAGGCAGTCGTCCGCGTGGGCGAGCGCCTCTTCCACCAGACGGATGCCCTCCGCCACATAGCGTTGGGCGGATTCGCGTTCCTTCTTCTTGGCGGTCAGGAGGCGGACTTCACGGATCTTGGCATTCTGCGCGGAGGTGATCATCACTGCGGTCCTTTCCGTCCGAACTGCTTCTCCAGCAGGTCGATGCTGAGGTGAATCATCGTCGGCCGTCCGTGCGGACAGGTGCGCGGCGAACGGCACTGTTCCAGATCGCGGATCAGGCGGCGCTGTTCCTCCTCGGAGAGCGGCTGCCCGCCCTTGACCGCCATGCGCTTGCAGACCATGCGGGCGATCTTCTCTTCCTTCAGGCCCTGCATCGGCGCGTTGTCCTCCTCAAGGTCCTCCACCACAGCGGCAATGGCAGCCGCGGGCGAACCCTTCTCGAAGAGGGACGGCATCGCCAACACCCGGTAAGCCGACGGGCCGAATTCCTCGATCTCGAAGCCAAGTTTCTTTAAGATTGGCAGATTCTCATCCAGAATGGATGCCTGCCACGGCGGAAGCTGCACCACGGCGGGCTCCAGGAGCGCCTGCGAGGCGGCCGTGCCCGCGGCTTCCATATCCATCATTTTCTCGTAAAGCACGCGTTCATGCGCGGCGTGCTGGTCGATCAGGTATAAGCCGTCCGGTCCTTCGGCGAGGATATACGTCGCGCCGACCTGGCCGATCCAGCGCAGGATCGGGAAGAAAGGCGAGGCCGTATTCTCGGGCTGCGGGGCGGGCGGTTCGGGTTGAACCGGCTGCGCGGGCTGTACGGGCGCGGGGTCGGGGATGAACGGCTGATAGCTCCGCGGAGGGAGTTCCTCGGAAGGCGCGGGCGCGGACTGCGATTCCAAACCCGCTTCCGGCAGCGTACTGCGCCACAGCGGCGTATTGACCGGCGCCGCGGCGTTCGGGTCGAAGCGCGGGACGTCGGAGGGGCGGTTGAACGACGGCCAGACCGTCGGCGTGTTCAGTTCGGGGACGGGGGACTGCGTCACCAATCCCCGGCGCACGGCGCGGTGGACACCGCCGATGACCTTCTCCGGGTTGCGGAAGCGTACCTCCGCCTTGGCGGGATGGACGTTGACGTCGACATCCTCCGCGTCCACGGTGATGAAGAGAGCGATGATCGGGAAGCGCCCGACCATGATCAGCGTCTGGTAAGCCCGCTGCACGGAGGAGTTCAATGCCACGTCCTGCACCCAGCGGCCGTTGACGAAGTAATTCATTTCCTTGCGGTTGGAGCGGGTCAGCCCGACGGGACTGATGAAGCCGTAGATGTAAAGCCCGTCCTCGTCCAGTTCGACCTCGATGAACTGCTTCGCGATCTCAAGTCCGTACACGGCGGCCAGGATCTCACGGTAGTTGCCGTTGCCGGTGGTTTGAAGCAGGGTCTTGTCGCCGTTGATCAACTGCCAGCGGATGTCGGGATACGCCAGCGCGTAGCGGGAGATGAGCGTCTCAATCTGGCCGCGCTCGGTGGCGTCGCTCTTGAGGAATTTCAGGCGGGCGGGGACGTTGTAGAAGAGGTCCGCGATGGTGATGTTCGTGCCGACAGCGCAGGCCGCCGGTTTGTTGGAAGTCACGAAGCCGCCGTCAACGACGATGCGGCTGCCGGTCTCGCTTTCGGGCGTGCGGGTGGTGATGGTCATTCGAGAGACCGAACCCGCCGCCGCCAGCGCTTCACCGCGGAAGCCGAGGGTGTGAATGTGGAAGAGGTCGTCGGCCGTGCGCAGCTTGGACGTGGCGTGGCGCTTGACCGCGGTTTCCAATTCATCCGCCGCGATGCCGCAGCCGTCATCCGTGATCTCGATGAGCTTCTTGCCCGCCTCCTCGATATGCACGCAGACGCGCGAAGCCCCGGCGTCGATGGAGTTCTCAATCAACTCCTTGACGACCGAAGCCGGCCGTTCAATGACCTCGCCCGCCGCGATTTGCGACGCGACTTCTTCCGCAAGAACTTTGATCGTCACAGCAGCGCCGCCTTTCCGCCCGGACCGGAGGCGAGAATGTCCTTCACGCCGGGGACGCGCTCCACGCGCGAACGGATTTCGTCCGCCGCTTCGGATGGGCAGAGGATGTGCACATTCGGGCCGGCGTCCAGCGTGCAGAAGCAGGGGATGCCTTCCTCCCGCCAAGCCTTGACGCCCTTGATGAGCGCGACGGAGGCGGGCTCCCAGTAAAGCAGCGGCGGGGTCGACGTCATCATGACCGCGTGCATGAGCAGGCAGTCGCGTTCGCTGACCTCCGCGAGCGCCGCGAAGTCTTTGTTGAGGATGGCGGCGCGGCATTTCTCGATCCGCGCCGGGGCGTCGGCGACGCGCGCCGATTGGTAGGGACTGGTGGCCGCCATGCCGTGACCCGCGGAGGAGCCGACTTTCTTATGCTCCCCGCTGATGACCGCGATGAGATCCGTCAAGTCCCAATGCTCCGCGGGCGCGATGGAGACGGACACCGAATCCGCGTCCCCGGTTCCGTAGCGCCATTCGCAGAAGCCGCCGGGAACCGAACGGCAGGCCGAGCCCGATCCCATCCGCGCCAGGCGGGAGCAGTCCGATTCGCTGAGGGTCAATCCCGCCGCGGCAGAACCGGCCAGCGCCAGCGCCGCGAAGGCCGAAGCCGACGAAGCGATGCCCGCGCCCATGGGGAAGTTATTCTCGGAGACGATCTCCGCGAAACGCTCCTCCCCGGACAGACGGCGCACCTCATCCATGAACTTGGCGGCCCGGTTCAGGGCTGCGCCGGTGACTTCCTCCCCATTGACGGTGAGGACATCCCCGGCCTTCAGGTCATCCCGGAAGGTGACGGAAGTCTTCGTGCGGAGGGCGGCGAGGTTCATGGAGACGGAGCCGTTGACCGGCAGACGGAGTGCGTCGTCGCGGTTGCCCCAGTATTTGATAAAGGCGATATTCGGATGCGCGAATGCGGTTTGTGTCATGTTTCAATCCTGTCCCACGGCGAAGTGCCGTGTTATTTTCCTATGATAGAGTATAGCAAAAAAGCGGATTTCTTGCTATACTTTTATGAGCGGAAATATTTTCGTCAATGGATGGATGAATATACATGAAGAAGTTTTTAACGACCCTCGTCTCAATTCTCATAATGGCCGCCGCGCTGTTCACGGTGATTCACTTCATATGGAGCGATCTCTACGTCGCGGAGTTTGACGCGGACAACGCGGAGACGGTGATCTGGGCGCGGTTGACACTGGAGTCGGGGCTGCTTGCCGATCCCGATTACTCCTATTGGGGTATGTTGATCCCTGTGGGCGGGAATCTCTTTTTCATTCCGTTTGTGAAGGCGTTCGGCGTGGGAATCACTGCTTTGCGGGCCGGGTATACCGTTATCGCATTGTTGTTCGCCGCGCTGCTTGTTTTCGTACTGCGGGCTTGCTTGGACTCATGGAATATTGCGATGATTGGCAGCGGGTTGATTATGCTTTTCATGACAGCGACTGAAACGCTTCGGGATATATTTTGGGCACATTCGGTATATTACAGCGTGGCGGTCTTCTTCATTCTGATGTGCTTTTGTTCTTTGGCGCTGTGTCTTCGCGGGAAACGCGTCCTCGGCGGGATCCTTTTCTTCCTCAGCGCGCTGCTCGGCAGCATCAACGGCAATGCCGTGCTGCTTTATACCGCGCTGCCCCTTGCCGCGGCGATCTTCCTCGAGTCTCTGAATCAAGAACGTCCGTCCGAAGGCTTCATGAAAGGACCGCTTCTGTTTCTCTGCGCCGCGATTGTCTGCGGCGTTGGGCTTAATACATTGATCTGTTCCGGCATTGAGACGCAATATTCGGATCAATATACACAGATTTCGCCGGCATCCCAATGGATCGAAAATCTTCGTCTGCTGCCGGAACGCTGGCTTGAAATCTTCTTTGAACTTCCGGATGCGAGCATCCCGGTGATGAGTTCCGTCGGGATCAAGCTGGTTCTTCGTCTGGGAACGGCGCTTGTTCTGTCGGTGCTTCCGTTCTTCTCTTTTTTTGTACTGCGGGATACAAAGTCAAGAATGACGCGTATCGTCGTTCTGTATCATTGGATCCTTTGCGCGGCGCTGCTGTTTTTCTTTATATTCGGTACCATCTCGGACTATTGCCATCGTTTGATCCCGCTCTGGTTCAGCAGCCTGCTTGTATGCTGGCTGACGATGGTGTGGCTGGTAAAAAGCAAGGGAGTCCTACATATTGCCGGTTCGGTTTCCGTCTGCCTGATGGTGTTGTTTGCGGGCATGACCGCCGTATCAGTGACACGCAAACCGGCCGATCTTTCCATTTGGTACGGAAATGATGCTATTTACAATGTCTTGGAGACGCATGGGTTGACGCAAGGCTATAGCACAAATTATTGGTACACCAACAGCATTACGGTTTTGAGTGACAGCCGGATCAATACCCTCGGCATAACGTTAACTGAAGATGGATTTGAAATACCGGAGCATCAGACGAAAGCCTCTTGGTATAAAGGTCCGCCGTCTGAGGAGAGAACTTTCCTAATTTGCTGGGAAAGTGAATTGCTGCGGCAATATCCCTGGCTTACGGACGAGGCGGTCGAGATTCTGCGCGCGACGCAGTACACACCGTTTTTGAACAGCACAGATGGATGGTTCATCCTCGTCTACGATCATGACGTCATCGCGGAGAAACTGCAATTGGAACCGGCGTCCGCGGATGCCGGTACGCAGGAAAAATGAAGGGTTCAAACATGAAAAAACGTCTCTTGACAATCATCGGCGTAATCCTAATGGCGGCCGCGCTGTTCACGGTGATTCACTTCATATGGAGCGACCTCTACATCGCGGAGTTCGACGCGGACAACGCGGAAACCGCGATTTGGGGGCGGGTGACCTTGGAGACGGGGAAGCTGCTTGATCCGGACTTTCAAGACTATACCCAGCTGGTGCCGGTGGGCGGGAACCTCTTCTTCGCGCCGTTCGTGAAGGCGCTCGGCGTCGGAATCACCGCGCTGCGGGCCGGGTATACGGTTTTAGCGGTTGTGTTCGCCGCGCTGCTGGTGTTTGTCCTTTGGTCCTGCCTGGACTCAATCAATCTCGCGATGATCGGCTGCGGGCTGATCATGATTCTTACCGCGGCCACGGAGCCCCTTCGCGATATTCTTTGGGCGCATTCGGTTTATTACAGTGTTGCGGTGTATTTCATCCTGATGTGTATCGGGTCTTTGGCCCTCTACCTGCGTGGGAAGCGCGTCCTCGGCGGGATTCTGTTCTTCCTCAGCGCCCTGCTCGGCAGCATCAACGGCAGCGTCGTACTGCTCTATACCGTGCTGCCGCTGGCCGCGGCGTTCTTCTTCGAGTCGATGAACCGGGAACATTCGGACGATGGCTCCATGAAGGGACCGCTGGCGTTGATCTGCGCCGCGATTGTCTGCGGCGCCGCGCTCAACAAGGTGATCACCTCCGGCATTCGGTGCGCTTACCCGGATTATTACACCCAGTTCGTACCGATTTCCCAATGGCTTGAGAATCTCCGTCTGCTGCCGGAACGCTGGCTCCGCCTTTTCCTGGACCTTCCGGACGCGAATTCCCCGGTGATGAGTTCCGTCGGGTTCAAATTCGCGCTGCGGCTGGGGACCGCGATTGTTCTGTCGGTCCTTCCGTTCTTCTCTTTCGGTATGCTGAAAGAGAGAAAGTCGCGGCTGACGCGTATCGTCATTCTTTATCACTGGTTCCTCTGCGCGGCGGTTCTGTTCTTCTTTGTCTTCGGAATGATCTCGGATGTAAGCTGGCGTTTGATGCCGCTCTATCTCAGCTGCCTGATCGTGGATTGGCTGACGATGCTGCGGCTGCTGAAGAGGAAGGGATATCTGCGGCCCGTGGGCGCGGCTTCCGTCTGCCTGCTGGCGCTTTTCGCCGGATTGACGGCTGTCTCCGTGACGCGCAAGCCGGCTGACCTCTCCGTTTGGTACGGCGATGACTGCATCTATCAAATCCTTGAGAAGAATGGGCTGAAGCACGGCTACAGCACTGACTTCTGGTATACGAACAGCATCACGGTCTTGAGCGACAGCCGGATCAACGTGCTCGGCATTACGGCAGCGGATGATGGGTTCAAAACCGCCGATTTTATGAACAAGGGCGCGTGGTACAAAGAAACCCCGACCGATGAGAGAACATTCCTCGTTTGCTGGGAGCGCGAACTGCTGCGGCTGTATCCTTGGCTGGAGGATGAGGCGGTCGAGGTCCTGCGCGCGACGCAGTACACGCCGATTTACGACAAGGTCGATGGCTTCTTCATCCTCGTCTACGATCATGACGTCATCGCGGAGAATTTGCAGTAAGAACAATCGTTCGAATTAGTTGATTTTCCGTGAAATATCGAATATACTTATAGTATCGAATCAAACGTGAAGCAAATCAGCACGGAGTGAAACTATGGCAATCAAAAAAGCAAAGAACACCGAACCGCTCTCGCCGGTTACCGAAATCGACCCCGAGGCCCGCAAAATGATGCTCAAGAAAGCATTGGGCGATATTTCCAAACGCTACGGCGAAGGCGCGATCATGCGTCTCGGCGAAGCTACGCAGATGCAGGTCGAGGTCATTCCGACCGGCTCGCTGGGCCTGGACCTGGCGCTCGGCGTCGGCGGCATCCCCCGCGGACGCATCACCGAAATCTACGGCCCGGAATCCTCCGGTAAGACGACGATCTGCCTGCACGTGGTGGCGGAAGCCCAGAAGCAGGGCGGCACCGCGGCTTTCATTGATATGGAACACGCCCTCGATCCCCTTTACGCGCAGAAGCTCGGCGTCGACATCAACGACCTCCTCGTCTCCCAGCCGGACACCGGCGAACAGGCGCTGGAAATCTGCGAGACGCTGGTCCGCTCCGGCGCGGTGGATGTCATTATCGTCGACTCCGTTGCCGCGCTGGTTCCGCGCGCCGAAATTGAAGGCAGCATGGGCGACGCCTCCATGGGTATGCAGGCCCGCCTGATCTCCCAGGCCATGCGCAAGCTCTCCGGCATCATCAACCAGACCAAGACCGCGGTCATCTTCACGAACCAGCTCCGCCAGAAGATCGGCGTCATGTTCGGCAACCCCGAAACCACCACCGGCGGCCTGGCGATGAAATTCTACGCCTCCGTCCGCATGGACGTCCGCCGCGTGCAGTCCCTCAAGAAGGGCGGCGAAGTCGTCGGCGCCCATACCCGTGTGCGTGTGGTGAAGAACAAGGTCGCCCCGCCGTTCGCCACGGCCGAATTCGACCTGATGCACGACGTCGGCATCAATAAGACCGCCGAGATCGTTGACCTGGCGGCCCAGCTTGAGATCGTCAAAAAGCGCGGCGCCTTCTATTCCTATCAGGATCTGAAACTCGGCCAGGGCCGCGACAAGACCATCGAGTTCCTCAACGCCAACCTCGACCTCCGCGACGAGATCGAAGGCAAGATCCGCGAATACGCCAAAGACACCGACGCCCCCATCCTGCAGTTCTCCGGAGAGGAAGAGGATGACGATGACGACAATGTTGAGTACAAGCGGATGGATAATCCGTTGATGATGAATTTGGATGATGAGGAAGAGCTTTAGTTGAGCGTGACGTGATAATTGCGGAGCGCCGGAAATCAGAGACCGGAGACCAGAGACCAGATAACATAAACCGGAAAGTGCGCGACAAGCGAGCACCCGCCCCCCTTCGACCGCGCTTAAGCCTTCCCCTCGAGGGGAAGGGGGACCGCTTGCGGTGGATGAGGTGCCAACCCGGGCGCCGGATTTTGCAATGATTTCCCTGTCCGATGCTTCCGATTCGGCAGTCACGCCCCCATTTAAGGTGCGCTATTGTCCTTCCCCTCGAGGGCGTGCGAAGCCGTGCCTTGTGCTGAAGGGGGACCACGTTAGTGGTGGATGAGGTGACCTGCAGACACATCCACTGTCGCGGAGCGTTAATAACAAAGGCGGGGCCCCGAAAATCGAAGGCCCCGCCCCGGGTTGATTTTACCAATTCTTCTTGTCTTTACTGCAGTCGTGCTGCGTTTTCCGTTCTTCAACCATTTTGGCGAACCACTCCACCATCGCGGGATCGTAATGGGAGAAAAACGCGCTCGTCTTTGTGTCCAGGACGGCGATTTTTGCCATATCTTCCTCGGAAAGGGCGAAGTCGAAGACGTTCAGGTTCTCGATCATCC
>CAVIKW010000056.1:0-12106 GCA_963643375.1 Flexilinea sp.
ATTAAATCCAACATCCAATATTCGAAGTCTTGCCCCAAATATGTTATCTGGTCTCTGGTCTCTGGTCTCTCATTAAATCCAACATCCAATATTCGAAGTCTTGCCCCAAATATGTTATCTGGTCTCCGGTCTCTGGTCTCCGGTCTCTTAAAAACGAAATGAGCGCCCGGAGGGCGCTCGTTTCGTTTTTTTCTATCCTACCTGAAGAATCTCCATCGGGCAGGCTTTGGCACACAGGCCGCAGGCAATGCATTTCACCGCCGTGCCGCCTTCGAGAATCGGGGGCATGATGTGCAGCGGGCAGGCTTTCACGCAGGCGCCGCAGCCGGTGCAGATTTTCTTGTTGACCATCCACACGCCGGCGGGGTTCTGGGTGATGGCGCCGTTCGGGCAGGCTTTCGCGCACATGCCGCATTGGCTGCACACGACCGGGGTATCCCAGCCGTTTTTCTCAACGACCTTGAGGCAGGCCCGGCCGTCGCTCTTGAACAGGGCCTTCGAACAGGCGCGGACGCACTCTTCGCAGCCGATGCATTTCGCGCCTTTGCTGACGCGGAGCTTCTTCTTCCCGGCAACCGGGGCGGGGAAGGTCAGCGGCTTGTGTTCGTACGGGGTGTTGACCAGCGGCAGGCTGTTGCGCTTGATGCCGTCGTAGCGGTAATAGGCATCCGCAATCGCCGGAGCGGTCGGAATGGAGGTGATTTCGCCGAGGCCGATGGCGCCGCGGGCTACCGCGAGGCCTTCCTTCTCAACGATGACGGCCTTCACTTCGGGGACTTCATCCGCGCGGAACAGGCCGAGGCTGCCGTACTTCGCGAGCGGCTTGCAGTCTTTCAACGGATAGCGTTCGCGGAGGGCAAAGCCGAGGCTCATGACCACGCCGCCTTCAATCTGACCTTCGACCGAGTGCGGATTGACCGCGACGCCGACGTCATGGGCGGCGACGACTTTTTTGACCTTGCCGGTCTCTTCGTCGATCACGCACAGCTGGGTGGCGTAACCGTAGGCAACATGGCTCACCGGATGCGGAACATCCGCGCCGAGGGGATCGGTCTTGGCCAGGTATTCGGCGTAATAGGCCTCGCCTTCCATCTCCTCAATGCTGCGGCCGCGGCGGCCTTCATTGAAGAGCACGGAGGCACGGCGGGCGGCTTCACCGGAGAGAACGGTATGGCGGGAACCGGATGTGGTACCGGAATCCGGCGCGTTGGCGGTGTTGGACGGCTCGACTTCGACGATATCGCCGGGGAGCCCCGCGACTTCGCAGACCATCTGCTTGAGAACGGTGCCGACGCCCTGACCGATACAGGAACCGGCGCAGTGGATGATCACTTTGCCGTGCTCCACCTGCAGGCGGACGCGGCCGGTATCGGGGATGCCGACGCCGACGCCGGCGTTCTTCATGGCGCAGGCGATGCCGACGTACTTATTCTTCTCGTACTCATCCTTGACGGCGAGCAGGGTTTCCGCGAGACCCGTGGATTCATCCACGATCTGACCGTTCGGAAGTTCCTGACCCGGGCGGATGGCATTGCGGAAGCGGATCTCCCAGGGAGAGATGCCGATCATGTCCGCGAGGCGGTTGAGCAGGGTTTCAATGGCGAAACAGGTCTGCGTCACGCCGAAACCGCGGAACGCGCCGCAAGGCGGGTTGTTGGTGAAATAGGCGTAGCCGTCGATCTCGAAGTTCTGATAATTGTACGGACCGGAGGCGTGGGTGCAGGCGCGTTCAAGGACCGGGCCGCCGAGGGAGGCGTAAGCGCCGGTGTCGGTGAGGACCTTCGCGCGGACGCCCTGGATGATGCCGTTTTCATCCGCGCCGATGCTGAATTCCATATCCATCGGATGACGCTTCGGATGGAAGAGCAGGGATTCGTCGCGCGTCAGCTTCATCTTGCAGGGGCGCTTCGTGATGAGTGCCGCCAAAGCGCTGAGGTGCTGAACGGTGACGTCTTCCTTCCCGCCGAAACCGCCGCCGACGTAGCAGTTCTGCACGCGGACTTTTTCCATCGGCAGGCCAAGCATCGGAGCCGTTTCATGCAGGGTGTCGTAAACGCCCTGATCGGTTGAGTAAATCGTCACGCCGCCATCATCGTTGGGAACAGACACCGCGGCTTCCGGTTCGAGGAAGGCGTGTTCCGTCCACGGCGTGGAAAATTTTTCGGAAAGCTGATATTTGGAATTGGCAATCGCCTCCACGGCGTTGCCGCGGTTGACGTGCTTATGGACGAAGAGGTTGCCGCCGTCATGAATGACGGGCGCGTCCGGAGCCATGGATTCCTCAATCGTGCTGATGTGCGGGAGCTCTTCCCATTCCGCTTTGATCAGCTTGCAGGCCTCTTCCGCGATCTCACGCGTATCCGCCGCGACCAACGCGACAGCGTCGCCGAGGAAATGGTTGACCTCGCCGACAGGGAGCATCGCGAGCCAGTCCTTGACCAGGTGGCCGACGATATGCGAACCGGGGATGTCGGCCGCGGTAATGACCGCCGCCACGCCGGGGTAAGCCTTCGCGGCTTCAAGGTCGAGGCTGAGCAGACGGCCGCGCGGGTACTTGGAGCGCAGCGCGACCACGTGGAGCATATTGTCGAAATAGATATCATCCGGGTAAAGCCCCGTGCCGGTGACCTTATCCTTGACATCGATACGGTGCACGTTGGCGCCGAGTTTCCATTCCGTTTCCTGCGGAGGGATCACACCGGTACGGAAGGCTTCCGCCGCCAGCTGGATGGCCTTGACGATCTTGACGTAGCCGGTGCAGCGGCAGATATTGTGGCGGATGGCGTGGCGGATCTCTTCCTCGGTCGGGTTCGGGTTGACATCCAGCAAGCCTTTGGCGCAGATAACCATGCCCGGAATGCAGAAGCCGCATTGAACCGCGCCGGCCTCACCGAACGCCCAGGTGTAGACATCCCGTTCGAAGTCGGTCATGCCCTCAACCGTGAGGACGGAGCGGCCTTCCATATCGCGGGTGTTGACGATACAGGCGCGGACAGCCTTGCCGTCAACGAGCACCGTGCAGGTACCGCAGGCGCCTTCGGAACAGCCGTCTTTTGCCGATGTGATATGAAGTCCGTCACGGAGAAAACGCAGCAGAGACTGGTCTTTTTCCGCCGTGACAATTTGATGATTTACAGAGAATTGCGTCATATATCTTTCTCCGAAACAGATATAAATCGGATGCCGGCAGTTCATGCCGGCTTTCAGATAAATGCCGTACGGTCGAAACAGTCCACGGGCCAATCCCGTCCCACTCCGCCGGCCTCCTCCCTTGGGAAGAAGGGGACGCTGTTGGATCGAACGATCCGGGCTTCGGTCTCCGCGTCCCGGGAGACCGAAGCGGAAACGGGATGCCGAAGCATCCCGATTTCATTTACTTATACTGCTCGGGCAGTTCAACGCCGAGGCGCTTATACATGGTCTTGCGGACGGCCTTGAGAATGTTCTCGTAGCCCGTGCAGCGGCAGAGATGACCGGAGAGCAGCTTGCGCAGCTCGTCATCCGTGTAGAGCTTGCCGGATTCGAGAATCTCGACCGCGGTCATGATGAAGCCCGGCGTACAGAAACCGCACTGGACGGCGGTCTCGTCAATGAACGCCTGCTGAATGTCGGAGAGCTCGCCGTTGGGACCCATCAGGGATTCCAGCGTGCGGATCTTCTTGCCGCGAGCCCAGACCGCGAGGTAAATGCAGGAGTTGAAGGCTTCGCCGTCAATGAGCACATTGCAGGCGCCGCATTCACCGACTTCGCAGCCCTTCTTCACGGAGGTCAGGCGGAAATCATTGCGCAGCATGTCCGTCAGGGAAGCGCGGCAGTCAACCATCACCGCGACGTCTTTCCCGTTGATATTGCATTCGACAAGTCTGTATTGGTCTTTCATGCGATTTCTCCTCCCGCGCGTTTCGTGGCTTCTCTCAGGCAGAGTCTCGCCAATTCCACCGCGATATGACGGCGGAAATCTCTGGAGGCACGCCAGGAGTCACGGGGATTGATGTCCTTCAGGACTTCGGGGCCGAAGTTATTGATGTTCTCTTCGCTGACGGCTTTTCCGTTGATAAAAGCTTCCGCGGACGGGGCGCGCATCGGGACAGGGCCGGCGACGCCGTAGGCGATGCGGACACGCTCATAGGTCTTCTTGTCCTCGCTCAGGCGGACATTGACCGAGCAGCCGGTGATGGCGATATCGAGCGCGTTGCGCATGGCGTACTTGAAGTAGAAGCCGTAAGTTCGGTCGTAGCTCGCCTTCGGGATCAGGACGGCCGTTTCGATCTCACCGGGGTGAATATCAACGGTGCTGGCCTTGAGGTAGAAATCCTTGATCGGGACGCGGCGGACGCCTTCGGGACCGGTCAGCTCGATAACAGCTTCCCAGGCATGGAGGGTCGACGCGGAATCGGCGGAGGTAACACCGTTGCAGGTGTTGCCGCCGATGGTGCCGATGTTGCGGATCTGCGGACCGCCGACCATGTCAACGGCCTCGCCGAGGACGTTGATATGTTTCTGAATGATCGGGTCGCGCGTAATGTGAGAGAAGGAAGTCAGCGAACCGATGCGGATGTTCTCTTCCGCGTCCATGCTGACGCCCCGCAGTTCATCGATCAGGTAGATCGAGATCAGCTCTTTCCCCGCCCGTTTGCCTTCGCGCATCTGCACGAGGACGTCGGAACCGCCGGCGATGATCTGCGCTTCGGGATGTTCGAGGCGCAGTTGGATGGCTTCCTGAACGGAAAAAGCTTCATAGAGTTCTTTCATATCATACATGATTAGGCTTCCTCCTTCCAAGGATCGTTAATCAGCCCTTCTTCGCAGAAGCGCTTATACAGCAGATGCGGGTTCATCGGCAGGGAGTCAAGCTGGACGCCGGTCGCCTGCAGGATGGCGTTGCGGATGGCGGGCGCGCCCGGGGTGGCAGGCGGTTCGCCGAGAGCCTTCGTGCCGAACGGGTTCGTCGGCTCCGGGTTCTCAATGAACGCGACATCCAAATGCGGATGATCCATGATGGTGGACAGTTTGTAGTCCAACAGGTTGTTGTTGAGCGGTTTACCGGTCTTCTCGTCGAAGCGGAGAATTTCGTTCAGCGCGTAACCGATCCCCATGGACATACCGCCGTGAACCTGAGCCTCAGCCAGGGCCGGGTTGATGAGCTTACCGCAGTCATGGACGTTGGTGATGTTCAGCAGCTTCACCTTGCACAGCGGAATGTTGACTTCCACTTCCGCGACGGCGCAGCCGAAGGAATAGGCGTTGGACTTGATCTGATAGGTGGACTCGGCGGTCAGATGGACGGAGTGGCTCAGGCTGTAGAAGGCTTCGGTAGCGAGGTCCTTCAGGGAGACCTGAACGGCGCCGTCGGTCTTGCGGATGACGTTGCTGTCCTGAATGTCGAGAATCTCAACCGGCATGCGGCAGAGTTCGTGCGCGTAATCGAGGATCTTTTCCTTGAGAATGCGGGCGGTCTGCGTAATCGAGAAGCCGACCACATACGTCTGACGGGAGGCATACGCGCCGAGGCCGAACGGGGTGACGTCGGTATCCTGGTTGGAGACGACGTGCACATCGTGGTAGCTCTTGAGGCCGAGCGCGCCGGCTGCCATCTGCGCGTAAGCGGTGTCGGCACCCTGACCGATTTCGGTCTCGCCGACCTGCAGCTGGATCGTGCCGTCCTGGTTCATGACCATACGGCAGGAGGAGTGCTCCAGGGAGATCGGCCATACGGCGGTGTTATACCAGAAGCAGGCGAGGCCGATACCCTTGCGGATCGGGCCGGTCTGGTTCTCGTAAGCCTTGTGCTTCGTCCAGAAATCGGTACGGCGGATGGCTTCGTCCATGCACTCTCTGTAAGAGTCATAGTAGTTGACGTTCTTGGAGAAGCCGTCCATGAAGCCCTTCGGCATGATGTTCTTATAGCGGAACTCGATCGGGTCGATGTTCAGCGCCTTGCAGACATCTTCGGTATGGGATTCGTAGGCGAACATCGTCTGCGGGATACCGTAACCGCGCATGGCGCCGGCGACGGACTTATTGGTGTAGACGGTGTAAGCGTCCGCGATAATGTTCGGGCAGGGATACATCTGGGAGAAGCAGCCCATACCCTTCGCGACGATGGAATGACCGTGGGAGGCGTAAGCACCCTGATCGGAGTAGCATTCCAGCTTGCGGGCGGCGTAAGTGCCGTCGGGGCGGACCCAAGAGATGATGTGATACTTGATGGCGTGGCGTACGCGGTTGCTCGCGAAGGTATCTTCACGCGGGACGTCCAGTTTGCAGAGACGGCCGCCGACCTGCATGGAGCAGTAGGCCACGAGCGGTTCGTACAGGGTATCCTGTTTGTTGCCGAAACCGCCGCCGATGTACGGCTTGATGATGCGGACGTCGCCCCACGGGATGCCCAGCGCCTGACCGACGGTACGGCGGACGATGTGCGGAATCTGCGTGGAGGAGACGATGACGATCTTGCCCGCCTCTTCGTAAGCGTAAGCGATATGGTTCTCAATGTGGCAGTGCTGCACGGTCTGGGTGGTGTACCACTTGTCAACGCAGATCAGCCCCGGTTCCTTGATGGCTTCTTCATAGTTGCCGATGTTCACACCGGTGTGCTTGAGAATATTGTTCGGGAACTCGTCATGAATCTGCGGCGCGCCGTCTTTGATGGCTTCGAGCGGGTCGAGGACGAACGGAAGTTCCTCATACTCAACCTTGACCTTGCGCATGGCCTGCACAGCCGCGATGTCATTTTCCGCGATTACGGCAGCAATATCGTCGCCGTAATAACGGATGTGCTTATTCAGCAGCAGTCGATCCGCCACGTCCTGATGTGCCTTTTCAACCGACCACGGATGACCCGCCGTCGGGAACGGAATATTCGGAACATCAAAGCAGGTGATAATCTTCACCACGCCCGGAACCTGAAGCGCCTCGGAAATATCCATGGACTTCACGAAGCCGTGCGCGATCTTGGACCGCACGACCCGCACGATCAACGCGCTGCGGTCGCAGAGGTCATCGGTATATTTTGCCCGCCCGGTTACTTTGTCAAAAGCATCTACGCGGGCGACACTTTTTCCTACATCATTACTCATATTCACCACTCCTTTGAACACCCGCAAAAGTTAAATGGGATAACAAATCCCACCAATGGTTTGACTGAATTGTACCATATCCGCCCGCGGGATTGTCGGACAATGGAACTTGCTCATTATATAAATAACAAAAATCACATGGGAAGGCCGGCGCGGCGCTTACGATTCTTACAAATGTCGCGGATCAGCGCGATGATGCCGGGGAAGTAAAGGAAGAACGCCAGCGGAATGGCGGCGGCGCTGCCTCCGAGGATCTCGAGCGGGTTGCTGATGGCAAGGCACCAGGGGACGATGCCGGCGTTCAGCGCGGTGGTGTTGGAAAGGTTCAACATCATCTGCTCGTTGTCCAGGCCGTGTTTCTCATACAGGGAGCGCAGCAGCGGCACCTGCATCAGCAGCGACAGGGTCTGGTTGCAGGAGATCATGATCAGGGGGAAGCTTGTCAGCATCGTGATCTGATAAGGCGTGAGCTTCTTCGACATGCGTTCGAGCAGCGCTTCCGCCGGCGCGAGCATATGCGTGTCGTTCAGGATGCCGGAGAAGGTGGCGGAGATGATCATCAGCAGATTGCTGTGCACCATGGAGAGCAGCCCGCCGCCGCTGACAAGGGGACCCATTGTTCCCTTGGCTTCATAGCCCGTGATCAGGGTCTTCAAGACTTCGGCCGGGGACATTCCCTGAATCGTAACCGCCAGCACGCACCCGGCGGCGATGCTCAATCCCATCGCGGCTTTGATATTGACTTTGAAGAGCGGCGCAACAAGAATGATCAGCGGCGGGATGAGCAGCCACGGGGAAAGCTTATACATCGTCCGCATTTCATCCAGGACGGCAAGGTCCACACTCTCCAGCGGATAGAAAAACGACAGCGCGAGGTAAACCGCCGCGGTCAGCAGCAGGGCGGGGATGACGTCGATCATCATCCGCTTGACGTTGCGGTAAATGTCCGTCTTGGTCAGGTGCGCGACAAGAGCGGCGCAGGACGACGCGGGCGCTCCGCGGTCGCCGACATAGATCCCCGAGATAATGGCACCCGTCGTCAGCAGCAGATTCCCGCCGTTGACGCGGCACAGGGTCATCATCACCACGCCGATGGTGGCCGAGGTGCCGAAACTGGTGCCGATCAGGTAGGAAACCGCGGCGCAGAGCAGAAAGGCAAAGAAGATGAAGAGCTTCGGGTGGATCAGCTCCGCGCAGCGGATAACGAGCAGCTGAATGGTCGCGCAGCCGCGCCAAATGCCGGTCATGGCGCCGATCAGGAAGAGGATCGCGACGACGATGAAGGATTCGCGAACGCCGCCCCACATCATCTTCAATACGCTCTTCAGGCTGTACCCCAGCTTCAAGGCGGCCGCCATGAAGACAACCATCCCGACCGTGAGGCCGTACACAATATCAACGCCGGTCACGATACACCCCAGCAGCGAGACAATCAACAGAATTACAGCGGCGGCAGGCGTCATTTACGGATTCCTTTCCGTTTCTCAAGGATCAAAAGCAGCAGGCACATCACCGCCGCGGCAATTGTCAAGCCCAAGCCGAGCTCCCAGCCGTACGGACGGAAGCTCACCTTCACCTCGGAGGCGCCCGCGGGCAGGACAAAGCCGAGGACGCTTTCGTGGATCATCTTCAGCGGCAGCCGTTCACCGTCCGCCTCAACCCGCCAGCCGCTGTCAAAGGGAATGGCGGTCATGACCAAGCGGTCCTCCGCGGCGGGTTCGGCGTTCAGACGGAACTCCGTGTACCCGGTGCGGACGGTCTCCGGCGCGTCAACGCTCAGGCTGTCGAGGGCGGATTCATTCAGAGTATAGAGGCGGACGTCCTTCGAGAGGGTGTCTTGCGTTGTCTCCACACGAACGGAGACGCGCTCCCCTTCCAGACGGATGGGATACGGCGTGTAATTCCGTTTCGAACTGACGACCTCCGTGCCGTTGATGAAGATGTTGTAATTCAGACTGACATTCGGGAGGAAGAGATACGCGGTCTCGTCGGGGTCGAGCTCAATCTCGTACTCCGCGTAGGCCGGGGATTCCATGTCTGCACGAAGCCAATCCCCGCCGACGGTTTCTTTAAGATTCACCGTTCCCACCGGCATCAAGTCTTCGCGGGAATAGAGCTCGCCGCTCATCCCGAGCCGGCGGAGCAATTCGCTCTGGCGCTCAAGCGGATCGTAGTCATCGGAGAAGAAATTGAAGCGGGCGAAGTCATCCGAGGCGTAGTAAAACAGCGGCAGCGTCTTCATTTCGCGGACGGTGTCGCCATCGATCTCATAGCGCAGGCGGATCAGCGCGTCGGCGCCTTCGGTGGCGCCGTTATAGATGCACCAGCTGGCGTAGCAGTCGAAGCCGAGCCGCTTCAGGTATTCGGTCTGGCGGGTGGAGGCGGTGGAACTGAAATGCGACACGCCGGGGAAGCCGATGCCGAGGGCGTCGTTGGTGGTGCGGGATTCGGTCTTCTCCAGGCGGTAGAATTCATCTTCCGCGGGCAGGAGCTCCGCGGTCTCGGCGGTGTATTTCGTGTGGAATGTCCGCCACGCCGCTTCATCCGTGTAACGCTCCGCGTTCCCGCCGATGATCGCGCCGCAGCTGACGAAGAGCTCCGCCGCGCAGAGGATCACCGTCCCGACCTTACGGGAGCGTTCCCGGCCGACAACGTTCAGCAGCAGCCCCGCGGCAATGAATCCCGCGTTGAGCTGGAAGTTCTCGCGGAACGCGGACGCGGAGGGGAAGTACGCGATCAGCAGCAGCACCCCGGCGGCGATAAACCCGGCGGGGAGGCGCTTGCCGTCACGGAGGTAGGCTTCATACGCGCAGCCGCACATCCAAAAGGTGAAAAGGAATGCGTAGCGGTAGGGGAACCAGGAGGGATGATCCATGGCATGCCAGAAGAAATCCAGCGGCTTGAACCAAAAGCTGCCGATCAGGATGAGCCCGAGCAATGCCGACGCGAACTTCTCACGGCGCGGGATCTGCCCGGAGATGAAATACGCCGCCAAGCCGGCAACGGCCGGAATGCCGCAATAGATGTGTGGGAGGCAGTCCTTCGTGCCGTCCCAGCTGCCGAGGAAGAGCTTCCGCGGCAGGGCGAGCAGCGAGAAGCCGAGCCCAACTTCCGGGAATTCCTGTCCCATCAGGCCCATATTGTTCTTGAGCACGAAATACGTCGGCACCAGCAGGAACGCCGAGAGCCCGGCGGCAATCCCCGCGCACAGCCCGAAGCGGACGCAGACGGTCACGCTCCGTTTCCACGGGACGTTCCGCGCGAACAGACGGGCGAGCAGATACAGTGCGCAGAAGACGCCGGTCATGTACGCCGTATAGAATTGACTGATAAAGGAAAGGGCGAAGAGCGCCGTCAGCAGCGGCAGGGTCGCGAAGAAACGTTCATCGCCGATGAGCTTCTCAATGAGCGCGCAGAGCAGCGGCAGCCAGATCAGCGCGTCAAGCCACATGATATTGAAAGCGTAGCCCACCGCGTACATTGAGAGCGCGTAAAAAGCGGAGAACACCGTCAATGCGGAGCCGGAGGTTCCGAAACGGTGTTTGAGATACACGCCGAACGCCAAGCCCGCGCAGCCGAGTTTCAATGTTGTGATGACCGACACCGCGAGCGGCAGCCGATCCGCGGGAAAGAGGACGAGCAGGAAGTTGAAGGGGCTCGCGAGGTAGTACGCGATCAGGGCGGTGAAGTTCATGCCGAGACCCGCGTTCCAAGAATAGAAGAAGCTGCCCTCACCGAGCAGCATTCGGCGGTACTCTCCCATGAAGTCGATGTATTGATTGTCGAGGTCGCTGATAAGCAGCGTTTTCCCGCCGAAGGGCACGATCCTGAAGACGGCAAGCGTCAACAGGAAAAGCCCCGCCGGCAGCAGGAAGGCGCCGATGAAATTGAGGGCCGATCCGCGGCGGCTTTGCATGGGAATTACTCCTCGATGGGATGCGCCCCGGCGAGACGGAGCACGGTAATCACGCCCGCGCGGGAAATGTCATAGGCGTAGGGCACGTTGATGTCGGCGATGTAGTCGTTGACGCCGTGCCAATTCTTCGGGTTCGGGCAGGGACCGCAGCCCCCTTCCGTGGAGTCGCTGACGAAGTTCTCCATCGCGGTCAGGGCGGGAATCCCCGCGGACCAGAAGGAGAAATGGTCGCCCTTCTCATACGCGACATAGCGGAAATAATCGTAAGTCAGGTTGAGGTCGTAGTCCTCGATCGCCTGACGGAATGCTTCTCCGAGGGGATTGCTCTCCTCCAGCGTGCCGACATGAATCTCGAAACAGCGTTCATTGTCCGGGTCGTTGCCGTACATATCCATGTTAATCACGCCGAGGATGTTGTCCCCGCCGTGGGCGTTGACATACGCCTCGGAACCCTGCAGGAAGTTCTCCTCGCCGCTGAAGAAGACCACCTTCAGTGTCTTGTCGAAGGACGTCTTCGCGAACGTCGGCATGGCCTCAAGCAAAGCGGCGACGCCGGTGCCGTTGTCATTCGCGCCCGGCGCGTGGTCGAGCGGGCTGACATCCGTCAGCGCCACGCAGCTGTCATAATGCGCGGTGAAAAGAATCTGCTCGTCCGGCGAGACCGTGCCGGGGAATGTGACGATGATATTGTACCAAGTGTACGCGGAGGTCGAGTCGCGGTACTCATACGGTTCGTAGGTAATGTACTCCTCCGGGACCCATTGCCGCAGCGTCTCCAGCAGGAATTCCGACGCCTTGGCGTTCTCCTGCCCGTTGAACATGGCGTAGCTGTAGCGCGTCTCGATGGTGTATTCCTGCCCGCCGATGGTGACCGGCAGTTCGCCCGAGAGCTTGCGGATCCAATCCGCGTACCGATCCTGCGTACTGTCCGCGAGGAACCAATCCACCGCGTCCACCGTTTTCGCCGCCTCGGTCGGAACCGGCGTCTCGGTCGGCAGTATTTCCGCGGCGGCCGTCTCCGCGACCTCAACCGCGGCAGTCTCCACCACGGCGACCTGCGTCTCCGCGGACTGCGTATACACCAGATCCCGCTGTTCCGCAGACGGCAGCG
>CAVIKW010000057.1:0-11945 GCA_963643375.1 Flexilinea sp.
GCACATTGTCGCCGTTTTTATCAATAAACTCAGCCGTCAATCCCTGCGGCAGATATTCCTCGCCCATCGCGCGATTATCCTGCATGATGAAATCATTTTCAGCAGACACCGTGCGGTTGACGATCGTGTCTTGATAAATCGGGAACGCGCAGACGACGCAGCCCGCGGTGATCACAGCCAAAGCGAGAAGGGTGTGTTTTTTCTCGAAATATTCACGGAAATATACGCTCGCGGCCAGCGGCAGCAGCGCGCTGACTTCCAACAGCATCCGCCAGCTGAATTGAAGCCGCTGCAGCAGCCAGGCGAACGGTTTCCAAGGGAACAGATTGGTCGCGCAGATCATGTAAAGAATGCCCGCAACGAGCATCGTATCGGCGGCACGGTAACGTTTTTTTCGGAAGCACAGCGGGATTCGGCTCAGCACGACCAGCAGGAGCATCCAGCCGGGATAAACGCAGCGCTGCCAATTCGCGTTAAAAGTCCAGTCGTGGAAGAAGGTGAAAAGCCAGCGCCACGGCATTGCCTGATGCAGATCGGCAGAGCCTGCATCCGCGGAGACCAGCGTATTCGTCTTCAGGCTGCCGTACTCCAGCTGTTCGGCCATCGGGATTAGGAACGACGCACTCACCAGCGCGACAACGACGACGGATTTGACCAGCCCGAGCAGGATACGGCGGTCGCGGAAAATCGTACGGATTCGGCAGAGCAGATAGATTGCCGTACCGATTGCCGCGGTCACAATGCTGAGAAGATGACAGGAGAGCATTCCCCAGAACCCAAGCGCGAAGATCCACCACCGGTCGGGGCGGTCGTTGAACATCTCATACAGTCCGAGCGCGATCAGCGGCAGGAAGATGAACGCCTGCACTTCGCCCACCGCGCCGCGGTAAAACACGCAGATAGCGCGGTACGCGCTGAAACCGTAAAGCAGGACCGCCGCAATCGCGCCGCCGCGGCTGCTGCTGATCCGCTTCGCCGCGATGTAAAAGGTACAGAGCGACAGGAATGTGCATGCCGCGATAAAAATTTTGTAACAAGTCAGGAGCGGGAATCCCAAAAGATAAAGGACCGCCGGGAAATAAAGAAGCACACCCGGATAGAAGTAGCCGGTTCCGTAGCCGTAATTATTCATCCAATATAATTCGTCATACACGGGGAAGAACCCATTCGCCAAGCTCTCCGCTTTCCCGCGGATTCTCGACATATGGAACATCCCGTCATTCGTAATCACGAAGCTGTCCGGCAGCAGCAGCGGAACGCAGAGCACCGCCGTCAGCAGGACAAAGAAGAGGAGAAGTTTTTCGTTATCCCCACGCAGGAACTTCAGAGAACCGGGAACGCAGATCCGCAGCCAAACCAAGACCGCTAACGCTGCCAGCAGCGCGGAGATCGTTCCGTGGCGCAGCAGCGATTCTTTGTAAAGGACATTCTCCGACGTCACGCTGATCCGCCGGACCGTCGCGTTCCCGATTGCGGGGTCATAGGTGAAGCCGATCCGCGCGTTGACGGCGCTGCCTTCGACGGTGAATTCACGGCACTGTTCCGGCTCCGCGTTCAATTCATATTCAATCAGGACCGTGCCGTCACTGCTTTCCACAAAAACGGAATTGCCGTACGATCCCGCGTCGCCCTCGAAAGTCAGTTCATACTCCCCGGGCTTCAACACGAAGGTGTCCGTCAGCATAAAACGGCCTTTCGCGTCTTCCTCCGGCATGAAGGTGCGGACGGCGTGATAATCATACTTGAAATGCGTGAGATCACGATTGACATACACCAGCGCGGCCGCGAGAACCAGAAGGAGAATCACCGCGGAAATCAGTTTCTTTTTCATTATCGCAAGTTCCTTTTTTTGTAAAGCCTCGCAATAATTATAAACGCAACTGTGGTCAGGCTGATGATTTCGGACACGATCTGAATGGCCGTCTTCTCATAATGCACGTATATCGTCCCGGAATCCACTCCGCCCGTGTGGACACGGACGAGGCCGATGTCATCCGCTTCAGGCAGAACAAAAGCGCCGATTCCCGAATCGGATATCAGCGCGGCATAATTCAGAACCATCGAATTCAAATTACACGTTGAATTTCTTTCCGCAGTAAGGGCAGAATTTCACATCCTTCCCCTTGATTTTCGCCCCGCAGCTTGGGCAGAATATAGTCGACTGACCTGCCTCGGTCTTGCTGTTTTCGGCCTTAAATTGGTCAAAATTTTGAATACTGTTTTGTATTCTTTTCGCCAGCGCACCGGGAATATCGGAATCACTGTTATTCGAGGAAATCCAATATTTGCCCGTAATTTTACCGTAGTCATTAAAATCAATCGTAAAGGTCCATTTTGATATTCCGCTTTGTGCCCATACTGTGCCATACACAATCGGGCCGTCTGTTGATAGTTCCGCCAAACGCTTTATATTATTACCGGATCTTGACACGATCCATTTGAAGTCCTTTTCGGATATTCCATCGCTAAAATTACAAGATGATTGTTTGCGTTTTTCTTCCTCTTTTTCGGCATTACTACTGCCTCCGCGAAAAACACCCGGCAGGAAAATAATAATTAAAATCACAATAATGAGAGCACTATCAGGAGAGCCCAATAAATAAGCAATTAATGCTACAGCCGCAAGTATGATTCCAAGACAAAACATAGATATCCCTCTTCGCATAAAGCGCTTATTTCAATTTCGCGATAAGAAACGTAGATAATTATACAAAGCGTCATGGCGATTTGCGAGTGAAATCCATCAGGGTTTTGATTGTCCCATGTCACGGCACGAATTGCTTTCAGCCCGCAATCCCCGCATTCGCGTTCATTGATTTCACGGAATAATCCCAAACCTGAGTTAAAATATAAGAACCAGAGACGAACGACAGAGAAAGGCATTACGATGAAGATCAGAGACATTTTAAAACAGGACAAACCGACCATCTCGTTTGAGGTATACCCGCCAAAGACCGATGAACTCTTCCCGAAGGTAGAAGAAGCCACGCTCAAAATTGCCGAGCTGAAGCCGGATTTCATGAGCGTAACCTTCGGTGCCGCCGGAGGAACCCGGCGCCACACATTCCAGCTCGCTTCCGACATTCAGACGAAGCGCGGCGTTACCGCGCTCGCGCACATTACCTGCGTGACCTGCGACCGCGACATGCTGCACGACCGTCTGGATGACCTCAAATCCAAAAACATCGAGAATGTCCTCTCCCTGCGCGGCGATGTTCCCGAAGGCATCGAATTCCCTGCGAAGAACGGCTTCACCCACGCCAACGAGCTCTGCGCCGCGATCAAGGAATACGGCGACTTCTGCGTGGGCGGGGCCTGCTATCCCGAAGGGCATCCGGAATCCGCCACGAAGCAGCAGGACATGGAAAACCTCAAGCGCAAGGTCGACGCCGGCTGCGAATTCCTGACGACGCAGATGTTCTTCGACAACAGCATCCTCTACAGCTTCCTCTACCGCATCCGTGAGATCGGCATCACCGTCCCGGTTCTCGCCGGCATCATGCCCATCACTCAGCGCAGCCAGATCGAGAAGGCCGTCAAGCTCTCCGGCACCGTTTTCCCGGCGCGCTTCCTCTCCATCGCGGATAAATTCGGCGACAACCCGCTTGCCATGAAGCAGGCCGGCATCGCTTACGCCACGGAACAGATCATCGACCTGGTCGCGAACGGCGTCAAGGGCATCCATGTTTACTCCATGAACAAGCCGGACGTCGCCGCGGCGATCAAGAACAACCTGTCCGAAATTCTTTAATTCATGCTGAACATCGACCCTAAGGAAGTCTCCCGCTACCTCAGCTACCGCGGGACCGATCCCGACGAACGGGTCAGCGCCATGATCACGGAATGCATCGCGGACGTCAACAGCGCTGCGGTTCCGCGTTCAATCGTGAAGCGCTTTCCCCTGGAGGTTCTCGAGGACGGAAGCTTCCGCGCCGCGTCCGTGACGTTGAAGAGCGCGAGTCTGCGGCGGAATCTCACGGGCTGTGAGGAGGTCTTCCTTTTCGGAGCGACCCTCGGCACCGGCGTTGACGTACTCATCCGCCGGGCGTCCGTGATGGACATTGCCCGCGGCGTTGTCACCCAGGCAGCGGCCGCCGCCGCCATTGAAGCCTACTGCGACGGGTTGAATGACGAACTGCGCCGTCAGGTCACGGCGGAAGGGCTCTACCTGCGCCCGCGCTTCAGTCCCGGATACGGCGACCTCGACCTGAGCTGCCAGCAGGCGATCATCCATGTATTGCAGGCGCCGAAGGAGATCGGCCTGACGCTGACCGACTCCGGCCTGATGGTCCCGGTGAAATCCGTCACCGCCCTGATCGGCATCAGCTCCGTCCCGACGGACTGCATCCGCCAAGGGTGTGAGGTGTGCAGCAAAGGGGATTGCGCGTTCCGCCGGAACGCGCGGTGACCGTACCGGTCACCGGATAGAGACCAGAGACCAGAGACCAGATAACATAATTCGGAAGCAATTAACAAAAAGCGGCTCACATCTAATTTATGAGCCGCTCTTTATTTAATGGGTGCCGATTAACGTTATCTGGTCTCTGGTCTCTGGTCTCTGTTGGTGTAAAGCCGTTCCGGCTTTACACCAACCCGGCTTTACACCAACTTAAATCTCTCCGGAATCGGATACTTCCCGACCATGCGCTTAGCGATGGCGTTGTGTTTGGCGAGATGGGATTGCAAGTCGAGGGTCAGGAGCTGACCGTGTTCAACGACCTTGCGGCCGTTGATGACGGAGAAATCCACCTGCGGCGGGGCGCAGAGGAAGAGGGCCGCCAGCGGATCGTGGCAGGCGCCGCCCGCGAACTGAACCGTGTTCAGGTCAATGCCGATGAAGTCGGCCGCCATGCCGGGCTTCAGTACGCCGATGTCATCCCGTCCGAGAACCGCGGCGCCGCCGGTGGTCTCCAGACGCAGCGTCTCGCGGATCGTCAGGGCGTCGGCGCCCTTCGCCACACGCTGCAGGAGCATGGCCATGCGTCCTTCGGCAATCATATGGCTCGAGTCATTGCTGGCGGAACCGTCCACACCGAGCCCGACTTTCACGCCGGCATCCAGCATCTCACGGATCGGCGCGATGCCGGAACCGAGACGCATATTCGAGGACGGACAGTGCGCCACACCGGTGCCGGTCTCTGCCATCATCTTCACCTCGTCTTCATTCAGCCAAATGCAATGCGCCCACCAGACATCCGGGCCGACCCAGCCTAATTTCTCCATGTACCGCGCGGGACGCAGACCGGCCCGCTGCATGGTGAAGGTCTCCTCGTCCTTCGTCTCCGCGACGTGGGTGTGAAGCATGACGCCGTTCTTGTACGAACGCGCCAACTTCGCCGACTCCACGAGGATGGATTCATCCACCGAGAAGGGAGAGCACGGCGCCAAGACTACGCGGGTCATGGCGAAACGCTTCGGGTCGTGGTACTTCTCAATCGCGTCCGCGCTGTCCTTGAGAATGACGTCCGCGGTCTGCACGACATGATCCGGGGGCAGCCCGCCCTGCGAACGGCCGAGGGTCATGGAGCCGCGCACCGCGTGGAAGCGCAGGCCGATCTCATTCGCAGCGCGGACCTGATCCCCGAGGGACGCGCCCGCGGGCCACAGGTATTGATGATCGGAGGCGCAGGTGCATCCGCTGAGGATCAATTCCGCCATCGCGGTCAGGGAGGAGATATAGGTCGATTCGGGATCGAGCTCGCCCCAGATTGGGTACAGGCGGACGAGCCAGTCGAACAGTTTCTCGTCCATCGCGCCCGGCACCGCGCGGGTCAGGGTCTGATAAAAATGGTGGTGGGTATTGACAAAGCCCGGGCAGACCATGCGGTCGGACGCGTCGATCACGATGTCCGCGGCGGACGGCAGCTCGGACGTCTTCCCGACCTGTTTGATTTCATTATCGACCACATAAATCGCGCCGTCGCGGATATCGCCGAGGGCGTCATCATTTGTGATCAGGGTATGGATGTTTTTGACAAGTAAAGTCGTCATGAAAGTCCTCCGTAAAGCGGTATTGACAGCGTTAATTATAGCATTGTCGGACACTCGGCGGAATTGATTTATAATATGTAAGAACGCTGTATAAAATCACACGCGCACAAGGAGAAACAAACATGGACATTCGTGATCTGATCGGGAAAAAGATGCTTTACTTCGACGGCGGTCTGGGTACGCTGCTGCAGGCGGCCGGCTTGCAGCCGGGCGAGGAACCGGAACGCTGGAACCTTGAGCACGCGGATGTGGTCAAGAACGTCCATCTGGATTACTACAAAGCCGGGTGCAACATCGTCACGACCGACACCCTCGGCTGCCATCTGCTGAACTTCCCGGACGGCGGGGATTACTCCGTCGAGCAGGTGGCGAATGCCGCCGTGGACAACGCGCAGCGCGCCCGCGAGGAAGCGGATGAATTGGACGGCGGGGCGGAACCGCGCTTCATCGCCTTCTCCATCGGCTCCCTCGGCAAGCTGCTCAAACCGCTGGGCACGATGTCCTTCGATGAGGCGTACGCGATCTTCGCCCGCTCCGTCCGCGCGGCTGAAGCGGCGGGGGCGGACTTCATCCATTTTGAGACGATGAACGACCTCTACGAAGTCAAAGCCGCGGTGCTGGCCGCCAAAGAGAATTGCTCCCTGCCGATCTCGGTGACGATGACCTACGATGAGAACGGCCGTCTGATGACCGGCGGCGATGTCCCCGGTGAAGTGGCGCTGTTGGAAGGCTTAGGCGTGGACATGCTCGGCATCAACTGCGGCCTCGGCCCCGCGCAGATGAAACCCATCGCGCTGAAAATGCTGGAATACAGCTCCACCCCGATGATCGTCAACCCGAACGCCGGCATCCCCCGCACCGTTGACGGCAAGACCGTCTTCAATGTCGGGCCGGAGGAGTTCGCGGAGGTCATGGAAGAGCTGATCCGCGAGGGCGTATGGATCGCGGGCGGCTGCTGCGGCACGACTCCCGCGCACATGAAGGCGATGATTGACCGCTGCAAGGGCATTACGCCGAAGCCGATTGAGAAGAAAAACCGCACGCTGATCTGCGGCACCTCGAAAACCGTTGAGATCGGCCCGGCGCCGGTCATTATCGGCGAGCGCATCAACCCCACCGGGAAGAAGAAATTCAAGGAAGCCCTCCGCAATCACGACATTGAATACGTCGTCAAAGAAGGCATCAAGCAGCAGGATTCCGGCGCGCACATCCTCGACGTGAACGTCGGGCTGCCGGAGATTGACGAAACGCAAACGATGTCCGACGTGATTTATGAACTGCAGGGCGTCGTCGGCCTTCCGCTGCAGATCGACACCACCTCCCCGGAGACGATGGAGAAGGCATTGCGTTATTACAACGGCAAGGCGATGGTCAACTCCGTCAACGGCAAAGCCGAGGTCATGGCGGCCATTTTTCCGCTGGTGAAGAAGTACGGCGGCGTGGTGCTGGGATTGACGCTCGACGAAGACGGCATCCCATCCACAGCCGAAGGCCGCGCCGCGATTGCCGAAAAGATTTACAAGACCGCCGCGGCGTACGGCATTGAGCGCAAGGATATCATCATCGACGCGCTCGCGATGACCATCAGCTCCGACCAAACCTCCGCCATGACCGCGCTGGAAACCCTGCGCCGGGTCAAACAGGACTTCGGCGGACATACGGTACTGGGCGTCTCGAACATTTCCTTCGGCCTGCCCTCCCGTGAGATCATCAACGCCGCGTTCTACACCATGGCGCTCGCGAACGGCCTGGACGCCGCCATCATCAACCCGAACGCCGAGCCGATGATGCGGGCGTATTATTCCTACCGGGCGCTGGCGGGCTTGGATGCCAACTGCGCGGAGTTCATTGACCGCTACGCGAATACGGTCGTCGAGACCGTTACATCCGCGCCGGCAGCCGGCGCTCCCGCCGCGAAACCCGACGCCGCGGCCGACTCCCTCGGTTCCTGCATTGAGCGCGGATTGAAGGACGGCGCCGCCGTTCAGGCGAAGCGGATGCTTGACGAAGGCGCCGCCGCGCTGGACATTATCAACGGCGAGCTGATCCCCGCGCTGGACGTTGTCGGCAGGAATTTTGAGCAGAAGAAAGCCTTCCTCCCCCAGCTGCTGATGAGCGCCGAGGCCGCGAAAGCCGCCTTCGAGGTATTGAAGGATTACATGAGCCAAACCGGCGAGATCCGCCCAAAGAAGGGCACGATCATCCTCGCCACCGTCAAGGGCGACATCCACGACATCGGCAAGAACATCGTCAAAGTGCTGTTGGAGAACTACGATTACAACGTCATCGACCTCGGCAAAGACATCCCCGCCGAGACGATCGTCGACGCGGTGATCGAACATCACGCCGAATACTGCGGCCTCTCCGCCCTGATGACGACCACCGTCCCCTCCATGGAAGCCACCATCAAGCTCCTCCGCGAGCGCGCTCCCTGGTGCAAGACCATGGTCGGCGGCGCGGTCATGACCCAAGTCTACGCCGACATGATCGGTGCCGACGCCTACTGTAAAGACGCGATGGCGGGAGTGAATTACGTAGAGCAGTGAGGAGTTAGGAGTGAGGAGTTAGGAGTTATCGAGTGAACAGTGGACAGTGGACAGTGGACAGAATAATCGCTCGACATTGTAAGACTCTCTTCACTTTCAACCGCGCTTAAGCCTTCCCCTTGAGGGGAAGGGGGACCGCTTGCGGTGGATGAGGTGAGATGGAAACGACGCCCAACATAGCAAGTTGTGCTCCCGAAGCGATATTAAAACTCCACTCTCCACTCTTGCGTCAGCGGTGGATGAGGTGACCCGCGGATCCGCTCCCCTTCGCGAAGCGTTTAAAACAAACGCCCGATATTCGGAAATGATTTCCAAATATCGGGCGTTTTTCTATTGCCTACTGCCTACTGCCTATTGCCTCACTTCAATCCCCGCTTCCTTCAATACTTCCTCCGCGGAGTCTTTCAGCCGGAGGATGCAGAGAAGGCGGTCGTGTTCGGAACAGTCTGCGTAGAGCATGATCTTGTAGCCATTCTCCGTCTGCTCGATCGGGCCATAGTAGCCCACCGGGCCGATGGAGATGCCCTTCACCGACTTGTTCAGCTTCGGCAGGGAGGCATTGATCACGGCGTCGACTTTCGCCAGCTTCTCGGAACCGTCGACTTCAACCTCGACCCAGGCGCGGGTGCGGCCGGAGGAGCGCTGCACGAACTTGGAAATGTCGCTGTTGTTGTAAGTGAGCACTTCGCCGTCTTTGTTGACGAGGCGGGTCTGCTGCAGGCCGATGCTCTGCACGATGCCGGTGAAGCCGTTCACCGTGATCACATCGCCCAGGCGGTATTTACGGGAGACGACCGTCAACAGGCCGGAGAGGTTATCCTGGATCAGGGTCTTCGAACCGAAGGCGATGATCGCCGTCAAAATACCGGCGGAGGCCGCTAATTCCTGAACGTTGAAGCCGAGGTTGAACGCGGTGCGCAGGATCGCGAAGAGGAAGAGCCCGAGCGAGAAGAGCGAGCCGATGACGCGGATGCGGTTGGCGGTGTCCTCGTCGAACGCCTTCGAGATCGTGCGGATCATCCACTTCATCACATTCCGAACGGACAGGCAGACGATGAACGTCATGATTGAATGCGCCACGGCGAACATATTGCCGCCGCGGGTCCAATTTCCCTTCAGAATATAGCGGACCGCGTCCGTATTGACCGGATTATTGCTGAGATAGGAGAGGAAAAGGCAGCTCAAAATCACCAGCGAGGCGATAATGACCACGCTGTCCGAAAGCCCGGCCGTCAGGGAAAGGCTCAGGTATTTGGTGTCGAAGCGTTCGCCGGATTTCCGCTCGACCTCGAACATGATCAGCAGCGCGAGCAGCAGCATACAGCCGCCGACTAAGGCGACGTGCTGCGGGAGGATGCCGTTGCGCATGGAGTAGCAGGCCTTCACGTCCTCATAAGACACAGCGTACCCGGCGGAGCCGTCCTCGGTCGCTGCCTCGGTTGCGTAAGCCAGGACGTGGGTGCCGTTCATCGTCGTGAACTCAAACATCGACGGGGCTTCCTCGAATTGGTCCTCCGCCATGAATACCGTATCCACGCCGTAAATCGTTTTCACGGTGTTCGCAATGTTCTTGAAATCGTATTCGTCGAGCAGGTAATCAATGGATGTGGGCTTCTCCGCCACGAGCAGCATGCCGAGGACCGTGGGCGTCCCGTCCACTTCAATGTCCGTCTCGCCGTTCGACGCGGAGGCATTGACGGCGCCGTCTTCCGCTTCATCCATAACCAGAATGTCGCTGACGGTGCTCTTCTGTCCGGAGTTCTCCGCCACCAAAGCGGCGGCCTTGTCGTAATCCGCGGCGTTCAGGTAGAGAATGCTGCCGTCATCGCGCACGTACGCGTATACATCAAGCGGGACCACCGTCCGCACGGCGTATCCGTCATCCGTCTGGATATACTCCGCGTAGGAAGCCGTCTTGCGGTCGAGAACGTCGATATAAGGCTGATCGGCCTCATTCAGGCGGCTGATGCTGTAATACCAGTTATTGCCGTTGGTCGCGACCGTTCGGCCGTTGCGGTTCAGGACGTAGACGTTCGTGAAATCCTGATTGTCCGCCATCATCCGCAGGCTTTCGCTTTCCGCGAGAGACGTTTCCGGCGCCCCGAATTCATTGAGAACTTGGAGGGAACCGCCGTCTTCAGCGGCGGTGTAATAGCAGTACAGGCTGCCGCTGTCCGCGGAAGCGGCATTCAGCCCGGCGGCGTTTTCCCGTATCCTATAGGCGAGCAGGTTCGCCGAGGCGGTGGAGCGGTCATTCAACAGGCTTTGGCGGGTGTTCGCGATTTTCGTCTGCGAGTCATGATAAAGCTCGAACGCGACCTGCTGGCTTTCGGACATTTCCTTCATGCTGTCGGTGAGGTCCATCAACGAAAGTTCGAAGTACGCTGCCACGGCGTAGCCTCCGATGAAGAGCAGCACCGCGAGGACAACGCTGCCGAGGTAGGCAAGCCGACCGCCGGCATTCGCGGCCGCGGAACGGCAGAAGCCGACCAGCAGGACGATGAAGAGGATCAGGACGATGTACATCACCGCGAGGTATCCCGGCGCGGAGAAGGAAAAGTTTGTGCTGTTCACGAGGAAGATCGTGAGGTCGCCGTAGCTCCCGGTCTCGCTGTGAACCGAGACGCCGGTGTAATCTTTTCCTTCGATTGAGATGTCGGATAAGCCGTTCTCATACGAGGTTTGTTGGTAACGAAGGTTGGCCGTCGGCGTTCCGCTGAGATCGGTGCCGCCGAGCTTCAGGAAGGCGAAGGTATTCGCCTCGTTATCCACGGCGAAGACGAAATTATCCGACGAAGTGGGATACGCGGAGAGAACATCGTTCAGGGACGTAATCATCCCGGCGGTGGATTTTTTCGTCGCCCGTTCGAAGCAGCCGTACAACGTATGCCCCGTGCCCGCGAGCCGCTCCGCGCGGCAGGTTTCGCGCGTGTCTCCCGCCGGGATAGCGTAGCTGATGCTCTTCTCAAGGTAATGCTTCGCGGAGGCAAAGCGGATGACGTCCTCCGCGTCCGTGACGGCGAAAAAATCCGCCCCGCTGATGGCGCGTACATTCCGGAGCTTGTCATTGCCGAGGGCGATGTTTTCCTCGGAAAGGTCGTCGAGGTCAACATTCTCGAGGGCGCTCACCGCGTCGGCGAAGAGCGCGTCATTCGCTTTTTCGTTCTCCTCGACCAGCTGTTCATACCGCTCGGAGTTCTGCTTAAGCTGGTTGGCGGTATGCTTCAGGAACTCAGAGCCTTGCAGTGTGGTTTCACGCACGTACACCTCCACAGTCACCTCGGTCAGCTGAAGCACGATCCAGGTGACGCAGACGATGACGAAGATTACAAACAAAACTCTCAGTAATTTTTTCATAACTCTTACTCCGGAACAAGGATAACGATACCTTAATTATAGTCCCAAGAA
>CAVIKW010000058.1:0-11936 GCA_963643375.1 Flexilinea sp.
GGACGGGATTGCGTAAAATGTCATGGATTCCTTGAAAAAGATAATATAATAAACTTCAGAAACGACTTGATTGGAGATGAAAATGATACCTTTCAACATCCCTCCTTACTATGGCACCGAAGAAGAGAAGATCCACGAAGCGATTATGAACCGCAAAATCTGCGGCGACGGTCAGTTCACGAAAGAATGCAGCCGATGGATCGAGGAAAAGACCGGTACGGCGAAAGCCTTGCTGACGACCAACTGCACGCACGCGCTTGAAATGGCGGCTCTTCTTTGCGACATTCAGCCGGGGGATGAGGTGATCACGTCATCTTATACATTCGTCTCAACGGCGAACGCCTTCGTCCTGCGCGGCGCGAAGATTGTCTTCGTCGATATCCGTCCCGATACGATGAATATTGACGAGAAATTGATCGAAAGCGCAATCACCGAGAAGACGAAAGCCATCGCCCCGGTTCATTACGCGGGCGTGGCCTGCGAAATGGATACCATCAACGCCATTGCCGCGAAGTACAACCTCCGTGTTGTTGAGGACGCGGCGCAGGGAGTGATGGCTTCGTATAAAGGCAAGGCACTGGGGACGCTGTCCGATTTCGGCTGCTACAGCTTCCATGAGACGAAGAATTACAGCATGGGCGAAGGCGGGGCGCTGCTCATCCGAAATCCCGAACTTGCGGAACAGGCGGAGATCCTGCGTGAAAAGGGAACGAACAGAAGTCAATTCTGGCGCGGGAAAGTCGACAAATACACCTGGGTCGACCATGGCTCTTCCTACCTGCCGAGCGAGCTCAACGCGGCGTATCTCTCCGCGCAGCTCGAACATGCCGACGAGATCAATACGGATAGGCTCCGCAGTTGGCACCGCTACTACGAGAAGCTCAACGGATTTGCGGGCGACGGTGTGATTTCGCTGCCGGTCATTCCCGAAGGCTGCGAACACAACGCCCACATGTTCTATATCAAAGTGAAAAACATTGAGGAACGCGACCGCCTGATCAAGTTCCTGAAAGCACGGGGCATTGAGACCGTCTTCCATTACATTCCGCTTCACAGCGCCCCTGCCGGGAAGAAGTGGGGCCGTTTCCACGGCGAGGACCGCTTCACGACCGTCGAGAGCGAACGGCTGCTCCGTCTGCCGATGTACTTCCGCCTGACCGAAGAAGACATTGATCGGGTCGTAAACAGTATCAAGGATTTCTACGCCGCATGAGAAAAATCGCTGTCCTGCAATCGAACTACATTCCATGGAAGGGGTACTTCGATATCATTCATGATGTCGATGAATTCATCTTCTACGACGAGGTTCAGTTCACGAAAAACGACTGGCGCAACCGCAACCGCATTTATACCAACGCGGGCGTGCAGTGGCTGACGATCCCGACGACCGGTTCGATCACGCAGTCGATTGATGAAGTGACGATGGCCTCCGATCAGTGGCAGAAGAAGCATTACTACGCCCTGGTCACGAATTACTCGAAGGCGCCTTATTTCAAACAGTATCAGGACTTCCTCGAGGAAGTCTACCTCGGACGTAAATGGGAATATCTCTCGGAGCTCAACCGTTACCTGATTGAGCATATTTCCCGGGACTTCCTCGGAATCACGACGAAATTCACGAACAGCCGCGATTATCATTCCGAAGGGACGGGACATTACAAGCTGCTGAGCCTGTTGATCTCCGCCGGCGCTGAGTATTACGTATCGGGTCCCGCGGCGAAGAGCTATATTCAAGCCGAGGATTACGGGAAAGCTGGCATCGAGCTGCATTGGAAGGATTACTCCGGCTACCCGGAATACCCGCAGCTGCATGAGCCGTTCTGCCACAATGTCTCGATCCTCGACCTCTTGTTCAATACCGGACCGGACGCGCCGAAATATATTTGGGGATAAACAAAAAGGAGATTCGAATGAATCTCCTCGTTTTTTAATCAACCGTCATCGTGAACGGCTTCGCGTTCGGAAGGTGGTTGCGGTTTTTGTCAATCACCGGCTGCCCTTCGACCATGAACTGCACAATGGAGAGCAGCGAACCGTGCGCGACCAGCAGAACGGTCTTCCCGCGGTATTTCTCAATAATCATGTCGTAAAACGGACGCACGCGGCGGTAGACATCATTCAGGGATTCGCCTTCCGGGAATTTGAAATTCTCCGGGTCGCGCTTCATCTCATCCAGATAACGCTGCGGCATTTTGTCCTTGTCGTACGGACCGCCTTCGTAGATGCCGAAGCTGCGTTCGCGAAGCCGTCGGTCGAAGATGATCTTCTCATAGGGATAGATGCCTTCAAGCGCGTAGCGGGCCGTGACCATGGCGCGGTTCAGGTCGCTGCAATACACTTGATCGAAGTGCATGCCGCGGAGCAGCAGATTCGCGTCTTTCGCCTGCTGTTCCCCGGTCGCGTTCAGAGGGATATCCATCTGCCCCTGATAGCGGTGTTTCAGATTCCAATCGGTTTCGCCGTGTCTCAAAAAAACCAGATTTGTTGTCATAATTCATCCTCAAAGAAATACGCGGACTCCGGAATGAAGAAACGGTCGTCGCGTAAAATCGGCGGGTCAATATAATGACCGCAGAATTGAACCGTACCGGTTTTCCCTTCTACAAGCTCCAACGGCGCGAAGATCAGCGCGTCGGAGAAATTCTCAAGGTCGATGCCGCGGATGATCGCCGTCGGCGTGTCAATGGCATCCGTGAAGTCAAACATCTCAATCGAAGCCGTATCGTGGAAGTGCTGGCGCACGAACGGCAGGCGGAAGTTCGGAATGTACTCATCGTCGAGGTCCTCGGTGTTCTTGAGGTAAATAAAGCTCCCTTTATCAACCGAAGTCACCAAAACCGACTGCGAATTATCGCATAGATTCTCTTTCGCGGCAGGGACTTCCATCGGGTTCCTACCGACGTAGATCGGCGCGGCAACACAGGCGATGACGAGGATTCCGGTCAAGAGATAAGACCAACGGATGTGTCCGTTTTCGTCCGAAACGCGATCCGATAATTTCGCGTAATAATGTATTTTGCCGAAAACGAACTCCGGGAAAAGCCCGGTGAGGACCGAGGGGACCCACATGCTGGCCGCGTACAGGCGGAGGTAATTCGAGGAGAAGGGCACGGCCGCGCATTCGGACAGTATGATGCCGATGCCCGCGATGAGCAGGAACGAATAACGCTGCTCCTTCCGTTTGACGATCACGAAGATGAAGCTCGCAGTCCACAATGCCATCAAGCCGTAACGGAACACTGTCTGCAGGCGGGCGGGATTGCCGCGGACGTAGGAGAAGGCGCCGTAATATTCGGATTGGATCAGGCTGTCGACGAAAATCGTACGCAGGGCGGAGAGGATATTCTCCGGGTGTTCCTTGAGGATCGGCACGCACAAGCCGGCGAGGTCTTTGATGACATTCTCGGAGTCGTTCAGCGCGATCATCTCTTCAGTACCGACGACATCACCCCAGGATTCCCCGCCGCGGCAGAGTCCGTAAATCATCTCCGCGGCCTGGCGGTTCGGGATGGACTTGCCTTCCTCGTACACATAGCTCTGCGTGAAAGCGTTCAGACCGAACCCGGAAAGCATGCAGAGGAGCGCGGCACAGGAAAGCAGGAAGCGGTGTTTGTGTTCTTTGACGAAGACGAAGAAATACCACAGCCCGAGCGCGGGGAAGAGGAACATCGCGGCAGGGCGGGCGTTCTCAGCGATGGAGAGCATGACAAATCCGGCAAGCATCGGCAGCTGTTTCTTCGTCCGCAGCCCATGGAAGAGCAGCGCCGCGCACAGCAGCGCGCAGATGAAGCCGTACTGCTCGGTCATGAATGTCCCTAAGCGCTGACGGATGTAGTAATAGAGGATCGTGTAAGCGAACGCGGCGCAGACCGGTCCGAACGACGCGGAGGTTTCCCGCAGCGCGATCAACAGGCAGAGCGCCGTCAGCACGCAGAGGAAAACCTGCAGCGCGAAGTAATTATTGCCGGTCAGCCGCAGGAAGAGCGCGTAAAAAACCGTCGAAATCGGGCGAATCGCGGAAGCCTGTCCCATCGTGCTGCCGTACAGGAAGCGCTGGGTGTTCAGCTGCATCGTGAACGCGTCCGACCAGGGAATCACGCCGCCGAGCGCGTATTGATCCGAGAGACCGGAGTTGATCAGCCCCGAATACGGCAGCAGTACCGCGGCGAAAAGCAGCGCGTAGAGCACGGCTTTCACGGCGCGGTTGCGGACCAAATTCGCGGCGAGGGATACGATCAGCAGCAGCGGAAAGACATAGAGCGTGTTGCGGAAAAGCAGCCCGACCTGACGGGAGAGCGGGCGCAGCAGGATGCCGTAAACAGCTCCGACGCACAGGAGTGCAAACAGGAGCAGCGGCAGCAGGGAATTCTTTTCGCGGCGGGTTTTCATTATTTGTGGCTGAGCATTCTGGAGAGGAATGCTTTCGTGCGTTCGTTCTTCGGGTTGTTGAAGATTTCATCCGGCGTGGAGTTCTCCGCGATGACGCCCTGATCCATGAAAATCACGCGGCTGGATACATCGCGGGCGAAACCCATTTCATGCGTGACGACGAGCATGGTCAAGCCGGATTTCGCCAAATCGCGCATGACGGAGAGAACTTCGCCGACCATTTCGGGGTCGAGCGCGGAAGTCGGTTCATCGAAGAGCAGGACTTCGGGCTCCATGCAAAGAGCGCGGGCAATGGCGACGCGCTGGCGCTGACCGCCGGAAATCTGCTTCGGTTTGGCATTGATGAACATGGACATGCCGACCTTGTCGAGGTAAGCCTGCGCCATTTCCTCGGATTCCTTGCGCTTCTTTTTCAAGACTTTCATCTGCCCGACGACGCAGTTCTCAAGCACAGTCAGGTTGTTGAAAAGGTTGAAATTCTGGAAGACCATGCCGACCTTCGCGCGGTAAGAAGTCAGGTTGAATCCCTGCGCCTGAATGTTGTCCCCATGGAACAGAATCTCACCGGAGGTCGGGACTTCGAGGAGGTTGACGCAGCGGAGGATGGTTGACTTCCCGGAGCCGGAGGAGCCGATGATGCTGATGACGTCGCCTTTCTTCGCGGAGAAGTCGATATCACGCAGGACGAGATGATCGCCGAAGCGTTTTTCAAGATGTGAAATCGTGATGATCGGTTCGTTAGTCATGGTCTTCTCCTCCTTCAATAATCGCTTCCGGCACGGTCTGAGAACCGTGGATAATGTACGAATCGGGTCCGTCAATCTTTTTCTCGACCCAGAGCAGGAGGCGGGTCACGGTGAACGTCAGCACGAAGTAGATCACGCAGGTGATGAAGAAGACTTCGAAATAGCGCATGTACGTGCCGGCCGCGGACTTCGACATGAAAAAGAGCTCCGTCACGGAGATGACGTTGAGGACGGAGGTATCCTTGATGTTGACGACGTATTCATTGCCGATGGACGGGAGAATGTTGCGGATGGCCTGCGGGAGGATGACGGTGGTCATTGCCTGCCAATGCGTCATGCCGATTGAGAGCGCGGCTTCCATCTGTCCTTTGTCGACAGAGATAATGCCGCCGCGGGCAATTTCAGCCATGTAGGCGCCGGTGTTGATGGAGACGATGACGAGCGCTGCAACGAACGGAGACATATCCAGCCCCCACAGCTGCGCGGAGCCGTAATAAATCACCATGGATTGAACGATCATCGGCGTTCCGCGGAAGACCTCAATATAAGCCGTCAGGATCCATTGAACGACTTTCATGAAAAGCTCCCGCTCGCGGGAGTCATTCTCGGTCACGGGGATCGTTCGCACAATCGCGACAAGCAGACCGATCGCGAAGCCGAGGATCGTGCCGATGGTTGAAATCAGCAGCGTCGTCCCCGCGCCTTTGAGGAAATATACGCCGTATTGTCTGATGAAAAATGCTACCCAGCCGAAAAATGTAGTAGGCATCTGTGTTCGCTCCGATGGTTATAGAATAATGTACTTGCTGCAAAAAACAACACACTATATTATACAGAAAAAACGACTGAACAAGTGCTTTCAAGACGAAAAAAGGGACGGGACCACGGCAAGCGGAAACAGAATAATCAGATACCACACAAATAGGCACCGAGGCTCGGATTATAAGCTAAAATTTATCCGTGGAGGAAAGCAATGGGAAACGAATATATTGAAGAAGGAGACCTCGCCGAGATCGTCGGCCGTTCTCATTTTCATCACATCGTAAAAATTGAGTCCGGGAAAGAGATCCAGTCCCACAAAGGCATCATCAAGATGGAAGACCTCGTCGGGCTGCGCTGGGGGAGCGTGATCAAGAGCCACAACGGCAACACTTTCTTTGTGCTGCAGCCGGCTTTGAATGACATTCTGAAGGACACGCCGCGGAATACGCAGATTCTGTACCCGAAGGATATCGGCTTCGTGCTCCTGAGCCTGAATGTCGGACCGGGAAAAACCGTCGTTGAGGCAGGTACCGGTTCCGGCGCGCTGACGACTGCCTTCGCGCACGCTGTCGGGCCGACCGGGCATGTGTACACCTACGAGGCGCGGAAAGAAATGCAGGACGTCGCGGTCAAGAACCTGAAGAAAAACTATCTTGACGACCGCGTGACCTTCAAGCTGCGCAACATCGAGGAAGGCTTTGACGAGAAGAATGCCGACTGCCTGTTCCTGGATGTGCCGAATTCGTACGATTACATTCAGCAGGTTAAAGACACGTTGAAGCCCGGCGGTTTCTTCGGGGGCATCCTGCCGACGACCAACCAGGTTGAGAAGCTGCTCAAAGCCCTGAAGGAGAACGGCTTCGCATTCACGGAAGTCTGCGAGATTCTGATCCGCTATTGGCGGACCGATCCCGAACGTTTCCGCCCGGTTGACCGCATGGTCGGCCATACCGGATTCCTGATCTTCTCCCGCTCCTTGGATTATAACGGCGGTTCGGAAGAGCTGGATAAGATCGACAAAGATCAAGCCGAACATTAATAACGAAAAAACGCCGGGCGTATTCGTCCGGCGTTTTTCAATGCAAAAGATTAGTTCTGAGCGACAGGCTGGGCGATGATGGCGTTTTCCATCAAGGACTGACGGTCATCTTCGCTGATGCCTTCAAGCGCAGTGTTGATGTCGGCGAGGATCGCGGAGTCTTTCTTGACAGCGACGGAGATCGCGACATCTTCTTCGGAAGCTTCGAAGCCATAGCCTTCGGCGAATTCAACGAAGGTAAGGTCGGGGTTGGAAGTCTGCGCGGAGACAGCGCCCGGGCGTTCGGAAACGTAGCCGTCGACCTTGCCGGATTCCACGGCGACGATCATGGCCGGGAAGGTTTCCATCGCGGTCTGATGCTGAACGTTCGGGATCTGGTCAATGACAGTGTCGTGGAAAGTGTTCAGCTGAGCGACAATCTTGGCGCCTTCGAAGTCTTCGAGGGAGTCGGCATTCGCGTATTCGCTGTCAGCCTTGACGACAATGACGAGCTCGGATTCATAGTAAGGCTCGGAGAAGTCCACGGAAGCTTTGCGTTCTTCGGTCGGGGACATACCGGCGATGACAGCGTCGATCTTCCCGGAGTTGACAGCGGGGATCAAGCCGTCCCATTCGGTCTTGACAATGACGAGATCTTTGTTCATTGAAGCGGCAATCTGCTTCGCGATTTCGACATCGTATCCGCCGCAATAGCCGCTGCCGTCACTGATCGCAACAGCGCCGTTGGAGTCATCAGTCTGAGTCCAGTTGTACGGGGCGTAGTTGCATTCGAGACCGACAGTGAATGTGTTGGCGGATTCTTCTTCCTTCTTCCCGCAGCCGCAGAGAACAAGAGCAAAAACCAACACAAAAACAACAATCATCAAATTCTTTTTCGTCATAATATTTATCCTTTTTTTGAGGTTTTCAAAATTTTAGCACAAATCCGGAAGAATGTGATAAATGTCATACCAAATTAGTGCTTAATAATAAAAGAACGGCAGCTCAACACTGCCGTTCTCTTTGCTATCATGCGGGAATTCGTCGAAATTACTCGGCGTCTTCTTCCTTCTTGCCCTTTTCAACAACTTCGGGCTGGTCGGCGCCGCCTTCAGTCTCTTCGACTTCTTCCTTCATACCGGCGATGGAGACAATCACGTCGTTGGCATCATCGAAGACGGTGATGTCATCGGCAATGGCGATGTCGCTGATGCGGATCATATCGCCGATCTTTTCCAGACCATCGATATTGACGATGAAGCGTTCCGGCAGGTGAGCAGGCAGAGCTTCGACTTCGATGGTTTCCTTCTCGTGGAGAACGATACCGTTGAAGTTCTTGACGGCCGGGGCGTTGCCTTCGAGGACGACTTCGATGCGGGCGCGGATCTTTTCATCAGCAGCAACAGCCTGGAAATCGACATGGATGAAGGTGTTCTTCAGATAATTGCGCTGGCGTTCGCGAATCAGAGCGGAATGCTTTTCGCCGTCGACGTCAATGGTGACGATGGAGGACGGGGTCAGGCCGACCATAGAACGGCAGGCTTCACGGGCATCCATAACGATGGAAATCGGTTCCATGTGATGGCCGTAAATAACACCGGGGAGCTTACCTTCACGGCGGAGCTGACCGACTTTCTTACCATAAACGTCACGCTTTGAAGCTTTAATTACAACATTTTCCATTATTTTCTTCCTTCGAGCGCCTCTCACGATATTCCTAAACTACCGTTACCTTCGCTCTTTTAAAGATTAGATTTTGTTTTGTTGCCAAAACATATTTATTATACCCGTCTTTCTTAATAAATCCGGGCTTTATGACAAAACCAATCAAAGAAGGCCCTTGTGAGATTCGTAGAACTCGTTGTAGTCCTTCAGCATGTATTTCAGCAGCGCCGGCGTATCAAGGCCGTAGGGGCAGCGGGTGGTGCAGACGCGGCAGTCGACGCAGTCGTTGATCTTCTGCATCTCGGCGTACCATTCATCGGACATGTAAGGCTGCCACGGAGAGCGGCGGAGAAGCATGTTCATCCGCGCGGCGTTGTTGATTTTAATCCCGACAGTGCAGGGCAGGCAGTAACCGCAGCCGCGGCAGAAGGAACCGGCGAGCTCTTTGCGCTCCTTTTCAATAAAGGACGCGGTCTCGTCATCCATGGAGGGATTCTCCTTCGCGATGTCGATCCATTGCTGCAGCTCTTCCGGATGCTGGATGCCCCAAATCGGCACGACGTTGTCATGCTGATTCATGAACGCCTGGCAGGCGCGGACGTTGGTCAGCAGACCGCCCGCGAGGCCCTTCATGGCGATGAAGCCCATCCCGGCTTTCTTGCAGCGTTCCGCCAAGGCGATATCGCGGTCGGCGGAAATGTAGCTGAAGGGGAATTGGCAGGTTTCGTATAGACCGCTGTCAATCAGCTGCTCGGCAATGCCGATCTGATGGGCGGTGAAGCCGATGTGTCGAATCCAGCCGCGGCGTTTCGCTTCCAAAGCGGCGGCGTAGATGCCCTTCGGATCGTTGGCGTCCGGGATAAAATTGAGCATATGAAATTGGAAGAGGTCGATGTAGTCCGTCTTCAGCATCTTCAGACTGTTCTCAATATGCGCCAGGATGCCGTTGTATTCATGCGCGCCGGATTTCGTCGCGATGACGATATCTTTCCGCACGTCGGAAAGCGCCAGGCCGATCTTCTTCTCACTGTCGGTGTAGGCATTCGCGGTGTCGAAGAAGCGGATGCCGCCGTCGTAAGCGGACCGCAGAAGGCTGACGCCTTCCTCAACCGAACAACGCTGTACGGGAAGACAGCCCATGGAGGGCATAGTGGCTTCAAGGCCGGTGTTGCCTAACTTGATTTTTCTGAGTTCGCTCATATTTTCCTCTGATCTCCGAATTGATTGAAAAGACCGGGACGCGGCCGCGGTTCAAAAACCTCGCGCCGCGTCTCGGAAAATCTGCATTATGCGGTGAATATGCTTTTATTTACGATACCAGAGAGAACCCTCTTTGCTGTCCTCAATGGTGATGCCCTGCTCGGTCAGCTGATTGCGGATCTGGTCCGCGAGCGCCCAATTCTTCTGCTTCTTGAGCTCAAAGCGGAGGTCGACAAGCATCTGAATGAAGGGATCGGCGGATTGAGCGGAGTCGGCTTTCTCATCTTCAAGGACAAGACCGAAGACGTTCGCGAATTCGCGGATCTGGTTCTGGGCGGGGTCAAGCTGCGCCTGGGAAGCGCCGGCGTCGCGCATGGAGTTGATCTCACGCACGAGCTCGAAAATGTTACCGAGGGCGCCGGCAGAGTTGAAATCGTCGTCCATATCTTCAATGAAGCCTTCCTTGACGGAAGCGACCTTCGCGTTGAAGGCATCGATCACGGCCTGATCGGTGATCTCGGTCTTCGGATTCGCGGGCTTCAGGCAGGATTTCATGCGGTCGACAGCCTTCTCGGCCTGGCCGAGGGTATCTTCATCGAAGAGGATCGGGTTGCGGTAGGCGGAATTCAGAATCAGGTATCTGAACGAATTCGCGCTGTGCTTCGTGAGGAATTCCTGGATGGAGATGACGTTGCCGATGGACTTGGACATCTTCTCGTTGCCGAGACGGAGCATGCCGTTATGGATCCAGTAGCGGGCGAAGGGCTTGCCGGTGAAGCATTCGCTCTGGGCAATCTCGTTCTCATGGTGCGGGAAGATCAAGTCGTTACCGCCGCCATGAATATCAATCGAGTCGCCGAAGAGATGATGGTTCATCGCGGAGCATTCAATATGCCAACCCGGGCGGCCGGGGCCCCAGGGGCTGTCCCAAGAGGGCTCGCCGGGTTTGACGGACTTCCACAGCGCGAAGTCGAGGGAGTCTTCCTTGCGGTCATCGACTTCCTTGCGGTAACCGGCACGCATGTCGTCCGGGTTGCGTCCGGAGAGCTTGCCGTAGCCGGGATCCTTGCGGACGCGGAAATAGACATCGCCGTCGAGCGGATAAGCGTAGCCTTTGTCGACGAGGCCCTTGACGATTTTGATAATCTCGCCGATTTCCTGCGTGGCGCGCGGGTTGAAGGTGGCGGGTTTGATGTTCAGGTCCTTCATGTCCTGTTGGAAGTCATTGATGTAGCCTTCCGCGAGCTTGAAGGGATCGACGCCCATTTCATTGGCGCGGCGGATGATTTTGTCATCCACGTCGGTGAAGTTCATGGCGTACTGAACATCATAGCCGCGGTATTCGAGGTACCGGCGGATAATGTCGAACACCATAGCGGACATCGCGTGGCCGATATGAGCTTTGTTGTAGACAGTCGGACCGCAGACATACATCTTGACCTTTCCCGGTTCAAGCGTCTCCAACGGTTCCTTCTTGCGAGTCAGCGTATTATACAGTTGAATACTCATCTTCTTACCCCCAGTTCTTTCTCCTGCCGCGCGAATATCATTCTCCCGGCGGCAGTCTGTAAAATCTTCGTTACCACAACATCAACATCCTGATTGACGCAGGAACGTCCGTCTTCAACGACGACCATCGTCCCGTCTTCAAGGTAACCGACGCCTTGGTTGACGCCCTTGCCCTCCTGAATCACATGGATGTGCATCCGTTCGCCCGGCAGCAGAATGGATTTGACCGCGTTCGTCAGATCGTTGACATTGAGAATGCGGATCCCCTGCAGCTCGGCGACTTTATTCAGATTATAATCGTTTGTCAAAATCGGACAGTTCAATTCAATCGCGAAATGCATGAGCTTCGCGTCGACTTCCTTGATGGCCGCGACATCGAGGTCGATGATCTTGATCTTAATCAGAGGATCTTTCTGCATCGCGTTCAAGGTATCAAGACCGCGGCGTCCGCGCTGCCGTTTCTGCGGGTCTTCGGAATCCGCGATAAACTGCAGCTCCTTCAAAACGAAGACCGGCACGAGCAGCGTCCCCGGAATGAATCCGCAGTGGGCGATGTCCGAGATGCGGCTGTCGATGATCACGCTCGTGTCCAAGAGGACCGGCGTGACATCCTTCTCGTGCGCTTCCGACAGCTTGAATTTCCCATC
>CAVIKW010000059.1:0-11726 GCA_963643375.1 Flexilinea sp.
TCTCCTTGTAGGAGAAGGGGGACCGCGTTAGCGGTGGATGAGGTCTGCGATAGCCCCGACCGCCCGACACTTGCAGTCAAGCCCAACCTGAGCGGCGTATTGTCCTTCCCCTCGAGGGGAAGGCTTAAAAGCGCTCGATAAGGGGAGTTGTGCTCCCGGTATCGAGCGCCGCTATTGACTATTGACTTGCAACTATGTTATCTGGTCTCTGGTCTCTGGTCTCTAGACTCCGCCGTAGGCGGGGTCATCCAAACCCCGTTCCACACCTCACGAATCTCATCCGCCTTCCCTTTCAGAACAACAACCGCGGTTGCGATGGAGGCGGCGATGATGAGGATAATCGTGATGATGTCAAGCACGGTCACCGAACCGGAGGCGACGCCGGCGGTTTGGTTGGCTTGCAGGCAGCCGAGGAAGTCGTGCAGGACGTGGATGATCATCGAGGGGACGATGCTGCCGGTGCGGATGTAGAGGGCGCCGAAGAAGACGCCGAGAGCGGCGGCGGAGACGGACTGCAGAATGGTGTAGCCGACGGCTTGGCCGGTGAGGACGTTGCCCATGTGAATGGCGCCGAAGATGATGGGCGTCAGGATCAGGGCGGGGAGGTAACTGCCCTTGTCTTTATAGGTCCGCATCATGACGGAAACGGGGAGGACGCGGAAGATGACTTCTTCAACGGTGCCGGCGCCGAGGGAGAGGCAGATGCCGAGCAGGGTCGGGGCGGCGATGCCGTGGTCAATGTAGGAAATCACCGCCGCGATGATGTCCACCAGCAGGAAAAGCCCGGCGGCGAGCAGGAATTGACGATCGCGGGTGAATTCAAATGAGATGCTGCCCTTGAATTCGGGCCTGAACCAGAATTTGTGGATGAGCAGCAGCAGAACGGCGTTGACGACGGACAGCAGGCTCAGGGCGATTTGGGTCTTCCCGAAGAAGCTGAGAATCTGACAGAAGCAGATGCCGTGAATCATCAGCAGGATAGCGCCGAGGATCGGCTTGCCGAGCACGGGGTGCTTGCGGATTTTCTTCGCCGGGACGGCGGTGGTTTCTTTTTCTTCAATAGGTTCCATATTTATTTTTCACTTCCTTTTTTACAGCCTCACGCGCCCGGGAAGGGCGCGCGGGATTTTTTATTCGAGGTATGCCGCCAGGAGCGAGATCAGCTCCGGGAACTTGATTGGCTTGGCGATGTGGTCGTTCATGCCGTAGGAGAAGGCTTTCCGTTTGTCCTCATCGAACGCGTTCGCCGTCATGGCGATGATCGGAATGGCGGCCTTGGCCTTGTCCGGTAAGCGGCGGATCTTCGCGGATGCGTCGTAGCCGTCCAGGTTCGGCATCTGAATATCCATCAGGATCAGTTCGTAATAACCCGCCTCCGCCTGTTCCATCATGGCGACGCAGTCCACGCCGTCATTCGCGCGTTCGACCTTCAGCCCGGTCTCCTCAAGAATGGTCGTCGCGATTTCCGCGTTCAGGTCGTTGTCCTCCGCGAGGAGAATGCGGTGCCCCTCGAAGCGGACTTTTTTCTCGGCCATGATCTTTTCGGCATCCGGGTTGAGGACGGAGTCGTCGGCGATGCGGTGCGGAATGGTGATCGTGAAGGTGCTGCCCTTGCCGAGCTCGCTTTCGACCGTGATCGTGCCGCGCATCAAGGTGACGAGGTTCTTCACGATCGGCAGGCCGAGCCCGGTACCGATGACGCGGCTCTCCGTGCTGTTATGTTCTCTCGCGAACTCCTCGAAGATGTGCGGGAGGAAATCCTGCGACATGCCGACGCCGTTGTCCGAGATTGAGGTTCGGAAGAGGGCGAACCCCTTCTTCGGGGAAGGCAGTTCGGTGGTATCCATCGTGATGGTGCCGCCCGCGGGTGTGTATTTCACCGCGTTGCTCAGAATGTTCAGCAGGATCTCGCGGAGCTTGGTGTGATCCACGAACACGTAGGGATGCTTCACGTCGGCGGTTCTGATGAAGGTGAGGTTTTTATCCCGCATCTGGTTGTCAAAAACGGCGCTGACGGCGTCATTGAACTCATAAGTATTGCCGATCGCTTCGTCCAATGTTTCCTTGCCGCTCTCGATCCGCGCCATTTCCAGAACGTTGTTGATTAGGGAGAGCAGGAACTCGTTGGAATATTTGATCTTGTCAATGTAGCTCTGCGCCGCCTCTTTGTCATCCAGGTGCTTTTCAAGCAGGTCGGTGAAGCCGATAATGGCGTTCATCGGCGTACGGATGTCGTGAGACATGTTGAAGAGGAAATTCGTCTTGGCCTTGCTGGCGGCTTCGGCAATTTCCAGACGCGCCTTGGTGTCGGCGCGTTCGTGCGACTCGGTAACGTCGCGGCCGAGGAGGTTGAGAATGGGCTCGCCGTCCTCATTGAAACCGGTGAAGATATTGAACTCGTGCCACTCAATGCCGTTCTCTTTCTGCTCCGGGACTTCTACCGTGCCGACGTAGCCGGTCTGCAAGTTCTCGCCTCGGTAGGAATCGAGGGAGAGGAATTTCAGGCCGTTTTCCAGATAATCGGGCCGGGCGACTCTGTTGAACCAGGCCAAAACCTCCGCGTAGTCTTCATGTTCCTTGAGGAACTTGACGGTCTCGGGGAGGCCCGTACCGGTGATCAGGGTGTACTTGCCCGTGTTGATATTGACCGTCATATTGTAGCTGTAAAGCATCTGCGTGACGCCGGCGAGCAGCTGGTCTCTGCCGAACGCGGCTCGCAGTTCCATCTCGTGACGCGCCAGCCGTTCGTGCTCCTCGGTGATGTCGCGGCCGAGAATGTTGGCGGTCGGCTGACCGTTCTCATCCGAGCCGAGGAAGACGTTGATCTCGTGCCATTCAAGGCCGCTGCCGTCATCCGCGGAGTATTCCAGGCGGCCGATGTAGCCCTTTTCGCCGATGCGCTTCCGCAGGGCCTCAAGGCTCGAGAAGGTCTCGAACGGTGCTTTGAATTCATCGCTGACGAAGGCGATCTTCTCCGCGAAGGCCGCGGCGTAATCATCCGTGGCTTCGAAGATGCGGACGAAGTTCTTCATGCCGGTGCCGAGGATCAGGCTGTATTTGCCGCTGCGGAGGTTCAGCGTCAGGTTGTAGCTGTAAAGCTGCTTCGTGATTTCCGAAAGGATTTGGTCCTTGGCGGCAACCGCGCGGATTTCGTTCTCGCGCAGCTCCTGCGCCTTGCGCGCTTCGGTGACGTCGCGGCCGAGGATGTTGGCAATGGGCTCGCCCTGCTCATCCGAGCCGAGGAAGACATTGATTTCATGCCATTCAAGGCCGCTGCCGTCATCGGCGGAGTATTCCAGTTTCCCGATATAACCGGTCTCGCCGGTACGGTTCCGCAGAGAATCCAAGCTTGAGAGGTCGGTGAACGGCTGCTTGAATTCATCGCTGACGAAAGAGATCTTCTCCGCGAAGGCCGCGGCGTAATCATCCGTGGCTTCGAAGATGCGGACGAAGTTCTCCATGCCGGTGCCGAGGATCAGGCTGTATTTGCCGGTGCGGAGCTGCAGCGTCAGGTTGTAGCTGTAAAGCGTTTTGGTGATTTCGGAAAGGATGCGGTCCTTGGCGGCAACGGCGCGGATTTCGTTCTCGCGCATTTCCTGCTCACGGCGGGTTTCCGTAATGTCGCGGCCGAGGATGTTCGCGATGGGCTCGCCGAATTCATTCGTGCCCATGAACAGGTTGACTTCCTGCCAGCGGCGTTCCTCGCCTTCGCGCGTGGAGGCGGTCGTGACGCTGCCGATGAAGCCGGATTGTCCGCGCAGCTTTTGGAGCGCCGCGACGCCGCAGAGGTTCTCGACCTTCGCGCCCGATTCCTTTTCCATGGCGCGCAGGAGGCTGTTGATCGTCAGGACGTAGTCATCCGATTTCTGCATGACCGCCACCGCCTGTTCGCAGCCGGTCCCGGTGATGAGAGTGTATTTCCAAGAGTCCAGGTTGACGGTGAGGTTGAAGCTGTAAAGCTGTTTCGTCAGGCCGGAAAGGAGGCGGTCTCTGGCCGCGGCGGCTTTCTGCATGAGTTCCCTCTGTTCCTGACGGTTGTGCGCTTCCGTAATGTCGCGGCCGAGGATGTTCGCGATGGGGTTGCCGTACTCATCGGAGCTGATGAAGACGTTGACTTCGTACCATTCCGCGCCGTCTTCGGTGTTCGTGCTGTATTCAAGGTTGCCGATGAAGCCGCTGCGGCCCTTGCGGTTCCGCAAAGCGTCCGGGCCCGCGAGGTCTTTGAGCTGCTCAATGAAATCCGGGCGGATCATCCGCAGAATGCGGGTGAACGCCGTGATGTAGTCGTCCGTCGTACGGTAAATGTTCCGAACCCGCTTCATGCCGGTGCCTTCGATCATGGAGTACTTGCCGGAGTTCAGGTTCAGGGTGATGTTGTAGCTGTAAAGCATCTTCGTGAGGTCGGAGAGGATGCGGTTCTTGGCGGCAGCCGCCTGCAGCTCACGGTTGTTTTTCTCGGAGAGTTCGTGCGCTTCCGTGACATCGCGGCCGAGAATATTGACGGCCGGCTTGCCGCGGTGATCCAGCGCGGAGAAGACATTGATTTCATGCCAATCGTAGCTGTCCTTGTCCGGGTAGAGCACCGGGAATTCAAGCGTGCCGATGTGGCCGCCGCGTCCGTCCAGTTGGCGCAGGTTTTCGAGGCCGGCGAGTTTCGTCACCCTGTCCTGATAGGCGGGGTGAATGTAGGAGGCGTTCTCCGCCAGCGCCTCGGCGAAGTCGGTATACTTCTGATAGGCCGCGACCGTGCGGTCCATGCCGGTGCCGATGATGAGGGAGTATTTCCCGGTCTCCGGGTCGAGGGTGACGTTGTAAGCGTAAAGGAGCTGCGTGATCTGCGCCAGCGTCCGGTCGTCCGTCTCTTCATCCTCGGAGAGCCATAGGCGGTAGCTCTTCGCGACGAAGCTGTCAATCGCGGAAGAAAGCAGCGCCTTGGCGGCCGCGATCTCCTCACGGGATTTGGGCGTGATTTGGGAATATTCGTAACGCAGATGTTCCTCGTCCACCTGACAGGCGGCGGCGAGTTCCTTGAAGTCGGGGATGTCCTTCTCGCTGAGCTTTTCCTGCCCGCAGATGGCATACGCGATGGTCTGCCCGCTCGGGAGGTTGATCGGGACGGAGAAGTTATACAATCCGCCGTGGCAGCGGAACAGTCCCTCGTTGGTCTTGCAGTGAAGGCAGGCTTCGTAGCCGGTTTCCGTGGAGCGGATCAGCTCGCAGTACTTGGAGAAGCCGTAGTTTTTGGTGATGTATTGCTGTTCGTCGTCACGGACGATGGCGGACATATGCGAGGTGATTGTCCAGTCGGACAGAATCCGCTCGAATTCCGCCATATCGCAGAAATCGGTTAATTTGAGTTTCATGATGATTTCTTCGCTCCTACGGCTTCCAAAATCCTCAACAGTGTTCGCTGAGGTGGGTACAGATGTTAATGATACCATTATAACAGAATATCCGAAAAAAACTATCCGATAGGGAAAAACCAGAGACCAGAGACCAGAGACCAGAGACCGGATAACATCATTGGAGCATGGCTTCAGCTATCGGGCGCTTAAGCCTTCCCCGAAAAGACAGTTAGGAGTGAGGAGTGAGGAGTGAGGGGTTATTGCGCTCGCTATTCGAAGGAAAGCTTCAATTAGCGGGCGCTGTTATTGCCTATTGCCTACTGCCTTCAAATATCGGGTGCCAACTCCTAACTCCTAACTCCTCACTCCTCACTATAAAAAAAGATCGGCGTACTTTCGTACGCCGGTCTTTTTTTATTTTACAACGTCCACTCCTCTTCCCACTCGTCATCGCCGTCGAGGTCGGCTTCGAGGGAGAGGGTGCCGGTTTCCTGCCAGTCGAGGTAGTTGAAGAAGAACATGCCGTTGGCGGCCATTTCAAGCGGCTGCTCGAACTGCACCTCCAGCGTGCCTTGGTCATCCCACAGGGTGAACGAACCTTCAATCACGAACGTCCCGACGTCGAAGAGGCTGAGTTCGCTGTCTTCGGCAGGGAAGATGGCGAAGCCGAGATCGCCCTCGTCGTAGTTGTGGTAGATGATGAAGTCCGCGTAGGCATCCGGGATGGAGACGCGCTTGCCGAGAACTTTGTAGCTGACGGTGAAGTTGAAGTTATATTCACCGTACTCATCGGAGATGGTGAAGTCGACACCCGGCATTTCGTTCGGGACGGCCAGGACTTCGAAGAACTCGAGGTCGGAGTCCATCTCTTCGTAATAGGTCGGCGGTTCGTAGATGAAGTTCGGGTAAATGTAGCTCTCGACGATGTTCGTGAGCTTCAGAACGCGGCCCGGGGCGGTGATGACGGCGTCGAAGGTCTCGGCCTTCTTGCTCGTGTTGGACGGCTTGTTCATCCACGCGTAATAGGAGAGGTCGTTCGGCAGCACGGCGGAGGCGCGGCCCATGGTGCGGCTGACTTCCACGCCCGGGATCTCCTCGTAGGAGGTGTCGTTTTCCCAGTCGTAACCGCTCTTGCGTCCGGCTTCGTCCTCGATGTAGATGTTGATCTCGGAGGAGACGGAGATTTTGTTGCTCTCGGTGCCGGTTTCGGCGGACGGCTTCGCGGTCGGGATGGCGGTCGGGCGGACCAGCGGCTGCGGGGTCGCGGTCGGGCTGTTCGGGCGCTGGGTCGGGAAGACGTAGGAGTCGGTGCCGCTCGAGGAGGAGGAGCTGCCGGAGTCGATGAACGGGCTCAGGATGTCCCAAATGGAGGAGGAGCTTGAGCTGTCCGGATAGGAATAGGAATCCTCGTAGTCGTACCCGGTGTCATACGGGTTGATGAACGGGCTGAGGATATCCCAAATGGAGGAGGAACTCGAACTGCTGTCCGGGACCGCGGTCGGATAGGTGTAATCGGAGCCGGAGTCGGACGGCATGAACGGGTTCAAAATATCCCAAATGGAGGAGCCTCCGTCGGACGGATAGTACGGATAGTACGGATTGCTGCTCGAGGAAGAGGACGAGGAGGATCCGTTGCAGAAGTCGCATTTGAAGGTGCCGAGGCGCGGTTCAAGCGGGCAGATCTGGATCGGGTTGGTCTTGCCCTTGCCGGAGTAATCCGCCGTGTTCGTCCAGGTGTTGGTGGAGGTCTGATAGGACCAGGTGTCCTTGTTCGTGTCTACGGTGATGTAACGTTCCTCGTTCGGGTAGTTGTTGTCGTAGACCATGATGTAATAGATATTGTTCGAGTGCTGAACAATGGCGTAGGCGGTGATGGCGTGTCCGCCGCTCATGTTGCGCTGATAAATGCCGAGCGGGATCGGGCCGTTGCCGTTATTGAAGTGCTTCGTCAGGTATTTGACCTGGTTCGTCGGGGTGTCTTCGATGATGTAGTCTTCCATGAACCACTGGGTCGTGAACCAGTACGCGATTTCACGCTGGAGGGCGGTGTTGTTTTTCAGGGTGAGTTTGTTGACGTTACTGTTGCCGAAGTCGGAAGCCTTTTCGGTGCCGTTGTAGAAGAGGGAGCTCAGGACCGCCATGCCTTCGCAATGGCCGTTGGAGACGACGCTGTTGATCTCGTTCATCCAGCTCTGGGCGGCTTTGGTCAGGGTGCAGTTCCCGTTGGCGTCAACGGATTTGCAGACCTGTTCGCCGTACATGCGGACCATTTCCGCCGCGGTCAGGTTCTGAACTTTGAAGCAGTTGCCGTAGAAGTTGTCGAGGCAGACTTCCTGCCCGTAGTTCTCAAAGCCGAAGCCGTCGGTTCCGACGCGGAAACCGCTGTCGGCCGTGATGGTGTCTTTCGCCATGACGCCGGTGAACGCCGCGAGCGCCAAGAGGCACGCGATACAGAGTATAAGTGCACGTTTCATATCCGAATTCCCCCACTCTAAAGATGGTTAAAGTATAAAGCAAAATCGCCGCTTTTTGGGAAATTCGTACGGCGCTTATTCGCCCGTTTTGTTCGGGATCAGGAGCCAATAATTCTTGTGGCCGTTGGTGACCTGCTCGATGTCCGCCCGCCCCGCGTAGTTCGTCCGCAGCGTAGCAATGAATTCGTCGAGTTGATCGGGCGCGGTGAAGCGGCGGTTCGTGCCGGTATCCGTCGGGAAAATCCAACATTCCCCCGCGGTCAAGGCTTCGCCGTTCACGAGGCTTTGATAAGCATCGTCCCGCCGTTCTTGGGTCGCGGTCCAATACGCGTTGAGATGGATCGGCGCGGAGATCATCATGTCCGTCGCGAGACCGTGGTCGGCGAGCCAATACGCGAGGGGACGGTCGCTCACGCAGTCAATCACGCGCACGGTCCCGCAGTTCTCCGCGATGGCATCCCAGGTGGAGGAGAGCTCCGGCAGCTCCGCGCGGGCGGAATAGTTCCCGCGGAGTGTGGTAACGGCGGGCGCGATTTCAAGAATCTGCAAGGCCGCCGCGGTCAGGACGATGAGGCGGCGTTTTTGCTTCGCGAAGGTGCGGGCGAGGAGGACCAACGCCAAGAGATACAGGGAGTAATAGGGGACGAAGAAGAAACGCGCGGAGGAGCGGAAGATATCGCATAGGCGAATCAGCCCCGCCGGCAGGGGGATTTCAAAAAGGACGCTGCTGCCGAGGGTGACGCGGTTCGAGAGCGCGTATACGGTCAGCAGGAACATGAGGATGACGTACTCCCGATGCCGTACGCAGATGCCGCGGAGGGATTCGCGGTTGAGGATGAGCATGACGACGAGCAGGATCAGCGCGGGCAGGCCGAAGTAATACATGCCGTCAAGCTGCGCGGGGGTCTCATCCAGGGGCGGAATCAACGCGGACCAGCGCTCCGTCTGTTCGGAGATCGGGTTGACGAGGGCGTTGAGATTCAGGGAGTAATACCCGAAGCCGGATTCCGGGTCGATGGACGCGGTGCCGAATACGCCGATGAGGAAGCCGAACGCCGCGCTGACGAGCATATACAGCGCGAAGCGTCCGAGCGGGCGCCGAACATTCCGGCTGAGCCGGGCGGTTCGAATCTCCGCGAAGAGGATCACGGCCGCGGTCATGGCGAAGAGGTAGGGATGCGTTCCGAGGGCGAGGCAGAGCAGCACGAGCGCGGACGGAATGCGGGCGCGGCTGCGGGGCTTCGCGGAGAGGAGGAAGTAATACGCCATTGCGGCGAGGATCAGGTAATGCGAGGCCAGCGCGGTGTGGCGGAATTCGCGTTCGATCATGGCGGAGGAGAAGCAGAAAAACAGGCTGCCGAGGTCCGCGAAGACTTTATCCTTAACGAAATGCTGCAATAAGATCGCGGCGAACGCTCCCTGCAGGACGAAGCAGAACGCGGCGTAGATTCCGAAGAATTGGAAGCGCTCCGGCAGAAGCGGGGAGAGAAGCTTAAAGAAAATTGAGAAGATCGGGATCGAGTCCGTGTACGAGATTGAGACGCCGTCCGGCGTGCCGAGTTCGGAAGCGTGTCCGAGCGGGAGAGACCATTCGGAGTTGCGGAAGAACATCCAGCCGGTGTAATGCTGGGTGAGGTCATTGCTGTCCGTTCGGTAAAGCCACGCCGTCCCGGTCACGCGGAGGGGTTCGACGCCGAAGACAGTCAAAAACGCCGCCAGCCCGAGCAGCCCGGCGATGATGACGTATCCGTACCGACGAAGGAAATTCCGAAGTGTCTTCATACTCATTCCGCATTATACCACCGGCGCGGGGCGGGAACATTCGGTATCGGGTTATAATAGTCTTACAGATGGGGGACAGAAGAATGAAAAAGACGATCTTGGATTTTTTCAAAAAAAGTTACGACGCCAAACTCAGCGTGAACGCGCGGGATAAGGCGTGCGAGAAGACGGATCAGCTGCGCGGCGCCGCGGCGTCCCTGAATGACGGGCGTGAGATCTTCGCGAGCGTCGGGGAGAATGCCGCGGAGGAGATTCACGCCATGATCCGCGAACTGCGTCCGAAGATCATGCGGATGTACCCGGCCGACGCGAATTATCAAGCGTGGCTGGACTTCTGCCTGAAGGAGGAAATCAACCCGCACATCGTGCTCTCCGCCGATGACGCCGCGGATGACATTCGCGGGACGGTTGCGGAGCTGCGGGAGAAGTTCGCGGGGAATGACATTTGGACGCCGCGCCGTTTTTACGAACTCGACTGCGATCCGAATCAGGCCGCCCGCGGCAGCGACGAGGAGATTGAAGCCCGCGCCGCCGTATTGAACGCGGCCGCGGAGGTCGTTCGTGAAGCTGACCCGGACGGTGAGATCATTCTCACCGGCATCATGCCCTACGGCGAGAACCGCGGACGCGCGGAGCTGTGGAACGCGCGGATGCTGGAACTCTGCGCCGCGGACATGAACTACATCGGCGTCTCGTGGAACCCCACGCCCGCCGGCGGACGCGTCTGGGACGTGAACGACGACGGCATTGAGGTGATGAACGCCCTCGCCGAGGAGTTCAAGGACGCCATGCTGCGCGTCGACCGTCAAATTCGCGAATCCGGGGCGGAGAATGTCCGCGTCGTTCTCAGCGGGTGGCACGGGATTGACGACGGCATCCCGCAGATGCGCCAAGACTGTGTGTATTTCACCGCGGTGTACGAATCCATCCGCGCCATGGCCGACCTGATTGCCGCCGCGGAATACGGCCCGCTCTTCGGGACCGCGGGGCTTTTCAGCGAAGAAGACGGCACCGTCTTCGGGAACGTGAGCTATCAGAACCTGCTCCTGGCCGCGAACGAGTTGGAGATCCCCCTGACGGTGAAGGAATTCGAGCACGAGAAGCCGATCCCCGCCGAACATTGGGCCGGGATCCCGGGCGTGATCGATCCCCGCGATATGAAGTGGGTGAAAGTCTCCGCCTCCCGCAGCGCCGACGGCAAGAAATTGCACCTGTTGATGACGAACCGCCATCCCTACAAGCGGGCCGTGCTCCGCGTCCGCTTTTACGACATGCCGGACCTCTACCCGATCGAAGCCTGCATCCTCCGCTCGAAATCCCGGACGGACAGCAATTCGGGGGCGGCGCCGATGAAGGTCTATTGCAAACAGATCAACCTCCGCCAATACCGCCCGATGGACCACGTCAATCCGGACATTGCCGAGTGCAGCAGTGTGAGTATGGTACTTACAGTGAGGAGTGAGGAATGAGGAGTTACACGCTTCGCGACAGTGGATGAGTCCGCGGATCACCTCATCCACCGCTAACGCGGTCCCCCTTCCCCTCGAGGGGAAGGCCTTAACGCGATCTAAGTTGAGGCGAGACTTTCCCTATCGGGCGGTCGGGGCTATCGCGGACCTCATCCACCGCAAGCGGTCCCCCTTCCCCTCATAGGGGAAGGTAGATATGCGCCCGAAAATTGGGCATGCCTTCGAATGTCCGGCACCGCGGCAACGCTTTGCTCGCCGCGATATGGAACGTCCCGCTCCCCACGCGGAGCGGCCTAAGGCCTTCCCCTTGTAGGGGAAGGCTTAAGCGCGGTCGAAGTTGGGCGAGATTGCGAATGTCGGGCGGGAATTTTACACGCTCCGCGACAGTGGAGGTGTCCGCGGGTCACCTCATCCACCGCGAAGCGGTCCCCCTTCCCCTCGAGGGGAAGGCTTAAGCGCGGTCTAAGTTATGGCAAGTCTCCCAATGCCGATTGTTTTGGCTTACGTTATCCGGTCACTGGTCCCCGGTCACTTAAACCAAAGCGCTCGATAATCGAAGACTTGCTTCAACTACCGAGCGCCTCTATTGACTATTGACTACTGACTATTGACTCACTTAATACTTCGGATACGGCGTCGGGACGTTCACGCCGAGT
>CAVIKW010000060.1:0-750 GCA_963643375.1 Flexilinea sp.
TATTTTACAAATGTCACTGTCGTTTTTGCTTATGTTTATACAATATTTATGACATTTGTTTATTTATTTCCACGGAGCCTATTTCCGACACGTTTCAAGAGGTTTTCTGCCGGATTTTTGATTATAATGCTTATATCGTTAAGCTTTCCAAATTTATTATTTTTGTCATCATTCAACAGCCGAACGGAGAACTCATCAATTATGTCGCTTGAACTTAACACGCAATGGTATATCAACAAGACGAATTCGATCAAAGCCGCGCTCGCGAATGAAGGTCTGGACGCGGTCCTGCTGCTGGACCCGTTCAATATCTTCTACGCAAGCGGCTTCTTCCATCAGTCAACGGAGCGGCCGTTGGGAATGTTCATCCGCGCGAAGGGCGACCCGATCCTTTACGTCCCGGCGCTTGAGAAGGAAATGGCCGAGGACACTTGGATCAGCGCGGTCAAGGTCTACTTCGACTACCCGATGCTCGTCCATCCGATCAACTGGATGCTGGACGACAACAAGGATTGCAAACGCGTCGGCATCGACCGCCTTTCCCATCGCGAATGGGAGATTGTCACCACGGATCATCCGGGCGTGTCCATGAGCGACCTGGTGTACACGATGCGCCTGGTCAAGGATGAGAAGGAAATCGCCATCCTCGAAACGGCGGCGCATTACGCGGATATGCTGTGCGGTCTGGCGAAGGACGCGATTTACGACGGCATGTCCGAACTCGACGCCTTCACCTACGCCGGCACCACC
>CAVIKW010000060.1:760-7396 GCA_963643375.1 Flexilinea sp.
GACCTCGGCGACCTGATTTACGCGAATCAGGGTGTGTATAACGGCGCGGTGCTCTACGGTCCGCATTCCGCGCATCCCCACGGCATGATGTCCGCGAACAACTACCCCAAGAACGGCCACGTCATTCAGGCGGGGTTCGGCGCCCTCGTCTGCACTTACGAATCGGAATCCGAACACTGCTTCCTTTACGGCGAGCCGGATAAGCAGACGATTTCCTATTTCAACGCCATGTACTCCGCTTGGAAAGCCGGCTGGGAAACCGCGAAGCCGGGCATGACCTGCGCGGAGCTGAACGAGGTCGTCCTCGGGAAGATCAAGGAAGCCGGTTACGAACGTTTCCTCCGCCACCGCATGGGCCACGGCAAGGGACTTGAGGAACATGAGGCGCCGTGGGTTTCGGAAGGCGACTTCACCGTGCTGAAACCGGGTATGTGCATCAGCGATGAACCGGGGCTCTATGTTCCGGGTTACGGCGGCTTCCGCCATTCCGACACCATTCTCATCACCGAGACCGGCTGCCGGCGCCTGACGCAATTCCCGCGTGAACTGGAGACCTGCATCATCCCGATCAAGAAGTAAGATTTTCGGAAGGGCGGCCGAAGTTCACATTCGAAAACAGCCGCCGTGCCCTGTAATTCCGCTTGCAGGGTGTACAATACAAAAGCAGTACCGATGTTTCAATACCATATCTTATAGGAGGATATCATGCCCGAATTACCGGAGTGGAAGTATCAGACCATCATCAAGCCTGTCATTGAGCATCCGCAGATGCATATCGCGCTGCACGGCCGCGTCATCACCTGTAAGGGGGACGAGATCATTGAAGACGGCTACGTCGAACTCGAGGCGGGAAAAATCAAAACCGTCACCGCCGATAAGTCGAAGCTCACCGCGGGCGTTCAGGTATTCGAGACGAACGGTTCCATCCTGCCCGGTATGTACAATAACCACGCCCACCTCGGCTGGGACGGCATTCACGACCTGGCGACGCAATCCATTCACGACAAGCCGGAGATCGGTGCTTACAAAGCCGCCGCGAATATGCTCCTCTCCCTCAAGGCGGGCATCACAACGGTCTGCGACCTCGGCGTCAACAGCGTGAATGTATACGCGAAACAGGCTGTCGGTCAGGGCATTTTCCCCGGTCCGCGTCTGCGAATTGCCGGCCGCGCGATTGTCATGACCGGCGGGCATACGTTCTGGGCCTGCCGTCAGGCCTCCGGCGCGGATGAAATGCGCCGCGCGGTCCGCGAGAACATCATGGACGGTGCCGACCTCATCAAGCTGATGGCCTCCCATGACACCCTTGAATACACCGACGAAGAGCTCCGCGCCCTCATTGACGAAGCGCACCGCCACCACCTTCAGGTCCGCGCGCACGCCACCACCGACGAAGGCATTGCCCGCATGGCACTGTTCGGCGCGGATGTGATCGAGCACGGCGGCGCGATGACCGACGAGACGATTCAAATTCTGCTGGACAAGAAGCTCCCGATCGTGGCCACGTACGCGGTCATGGTCGTCCAGGGCGACCCGGAGATTGCCCCGAAGTACAACATTCAGCCTTGGCGCATCAAGGCACGCCAGGAACAGCGCAAAGACGGCTCCCGCTTCGACGGCGTTGTCCGCGCTGCCAAAGCCGGCGTACCGATCGCCTTCGGCACGGATGCCGGTTCCCCGGCGGTTCAGCACGACGTTGTCGTCCCCGAACTGAAATTCGGCGTTGAGCTCGGTATTTACAAGGATAACTACACCGCCATCCGCGCGGCGACGAGCCTTTCCGCGAAGATCAACAACCAGCTCAACATCCTCGGCACACTTGAGGAAGGCAAGGAAGCCGATGTCATCGTCACGCACGGCAACCCGGTCGCCGACTTGGATGACCTGAAGAAGGTACGCCTGACCTTCGTTGAAGGCCGCTGCCTCTATCAGGAAGGCATTTTAGCGGAGTAAGCATGGGCGTACGCATTCTGCAATTGGGTACCGGCATCCGCGGCGAACAGTGGGCGGAGATCATCCGCGCCAACCCGGACACGGAAAATGTCGGCTACGTGGACGCGAATGTTCCCTTCGCGCAGGCACAGCTTGCGAAGTGGGGCGAGACCGTCCCGGTTTACAGCGACTTGGATCAAGCCATTGCCGACCTGAAGCCGGACGTTGCCGTCATCGCCACCCCGCCGGAATATCACCTCGCGGAATGCCGTTCGCTCTTCAAAGCGGGCGTCCACGTGCTCTGCGAAAAGCCGCTGACCGAGACGCTTGACGAGTCCATTGAGATCGTCCGCCTGGCCGAGGAAGCGAATGTCACACTCGGCGTCGGGATGGAGTTCCGCTACCTGAACGTGACGCAGACCTTCCGCCGTCTCATTACCGACGGCAGCATGGGGCGTCCGTCCTTCAGTCTCTATTCCTACGAGCGCAACCGCGACCCGCGCCGCCGCGACCTCAATAAGTACCCGATCACCATGAAGCAGCCGATGCTGCTGGAACAGTCCATTCATCACTTCGATTTGTTCCGCTACTGCTTCGCGGACGAAGTCAAAGCGGTCCGCTGCGACACTTGGCGGCCGGAGTGGAGCCATTACAACGACCACCCCTGCGTTGCCGCGCTGATGGAGTTCAACAACGGTCTGCACATGAACTACCACGGCACCTGGACCACCGCTTGGAACGCGCCGTCCTTCTTCTGGCGGACGGACTGCTCCAACGGCGTGCTCTGCCAGAAGGAGATTTACAGCGATCTCTACCGTACATTCTACACGAAAGACCTCGCCATCCGCTTGGAACGCGCCTCGTGGATGATCGACAACGAAAAGCGCTTCGAGCCGCTGATTGAGGTTCCCGTGGACCCGGACGTCCCCTTCATGGATGACACGGCGAAACTGCTCCGGGAGTTCATTGACGCGCTGGAAGGGAAATGCGAATTTCTCACCACCGGCAGAGACCATCTGAAGACAATGGCGGTCACCCTTGCCTGTGTGGAAGCATCCGAGACCGGCATACGCGTCATCATGGATGATTTCTACAAGCGCAGCGGAATTCCGTCGAAGTGGCTTTAATAAAGTAAAAAACGCGTCGGGCAATCCGAACGCGAATCTAAAGGGAAAAGGAAACAGGAAAGAAATGACAAAACTTTACATTTGCGACGAAGGAATTCGTGAAGGTCAGGTTAACGCGCTGACCGCTCAGCTTCCGAAAGGCTGGAGTCTTGAGAATAACGCGAAAGACGCCGCCTGCATCATCACCGGCGCCGCGCCCGTGACTGCCGAGATGATCAAAGATGCCGGCTCCTCGCTGAAGTGCATCATCAACATCAAGCCGGGCGACCCCGTGATTGCCGAGACCAATGTCCCGGTCTACGTGATTTATGACACCGGCGTCACCGCCGTTGCCGAACACGCCATGACCCTCATGCTCATGCTCGGCCGTCAGATGCTCACCGCCTGGCGCAAGGTCAAGAATCAGGAATGGGCCGAAGGCAAAGAGACCCCGGTCCACACCGACCAGAAACATTACACCTACAACTGGATCGGCCTTCCGGAATCCGGTCAGCTGCACGGCAAGCAGGTCGGCATCGTCGGCTTCGGCTTCATCGGCAAAGACCTGGCCAAGCGCCTGAACGCGTTCAACGCCAAAGTCGCGTACTATGACATCGTCCGCATGCCGAAGGAAATCGAAGAGAAGTACAACGCCAAGTACATGCCGCTGGACGAACTGCTGGCGACCTCCGACTTCATCAGCCTCCATCTGCGCTACATTGAGGGCGAAGGCGGCAACGAAAAGATGTTCAATAAGGACCTCTTCTCCAAGATGAAGCCCACCGCTTACTTCATCAACACCTCCCGCGGCCGCATGGTTGACGAAGCCGCCCTTGCCGACGCCGTGAAGAATCACGTCATCGCCGGCTGCGGCATCGACGTGTTCGAATACGAACCGGTCCGCCCGGACTGCCCGCTGCTCCCGCTCATCGGCGACAACGTCATTCTGACCCCGCACATCGCCGGTACCTTCATGGGTGAAGCTTGGGTTCAGGCCGCGAAAGAGATTATCGAAGACGTCAACGAAGCGATTGCCGCGTAAGGCAGAAGGGTACGAACATGAAACGCGAAGTTCCGCAGGAATTACAGAAAGTATTTGATTACATCGACGCTCATCAGCAGGATGCCATTGACGACCTCGTCCGCTTCGTGCAGCAGCCGTCCGTCGCCTCCCAGAACCTCGGCATGGAAGAATGCGCCGACCTCGTCGTCAGCATCATTGAAAAAGACGGTCTGAACGGCAAGAAATACCCGCTCGACGGCGGCCCGGCTGTCATTCTCGGCACCCAGGAATCCAAGAGCTCCACGCGCTCCCTCGGCGCCTACGCGCACTATGATGTGCAGCCGCCGGAACCGATTGAGAAGTGGAATTACCCTCCGTTCGGCGCTGTCATTGACAAGGGCCGTATCTGGGGACGCGGCGCGACCGACAACAAATCCGGTTTGATGTCCTTCATCAAGGGCGTCAAGGCCTTCCGCGAAACCGGCATCGACCTCCCGGTCAATGTGAAGTTCATCTTCGAAGGTGAAGAGGAGATCGGCTCCCCGCACCTCGGCAAATTTGTCAAGAACAACAAAGAGCTCTTCCGCTGCGACGCCATGCACTGCCTTGACGGCGGTATGAACATCACCGTCCCCGTCCCGGAAATCGACCTCGGTCTAAAGTCCATTCTCTACGTCGAACTCGTCGCCCACGGTGCGAAGTCCGATGTCCACTCCCTGAACGCCCCGCTCGTTCCGCAGCCGGCTTACGACCTCGTCCGCGCGCTCAACTCCCTTGTGGATGAGAACCGCCACATCCTCATTGAGGACTGGTACGACGGCCTTTGGGAACTCGGTGAGGAAGAGCTGGAGATCCTGCAGGACAAGGTCAACCGCGTCGACATTCAGCAGATGCTGGACGACTTCGGCATCAAAGAGTTCGCCCTCGGCCGGAACGCTTTCGAAGCGCTCAAGGCCCGCGCCTACGAACCGACCTGCAACATCTGCGGCATCACCTGCGGTTACCAGGGCGCCGGTTCGAAGACCATCGTCCCCTGCGAAGCCCGCTGCAAGATGGACTTCCGTCTGCCTCCGTTGATCGACGCGAACAAGGCGCTCGGCAAGCTGGAAAAGCACCTGAAGGATCACGGCTTCGACAATATCGAGGTCATCCCGATGATCGGCGATGAGATGGAAGACACCTACAAGTGCTCCGTCAAGGAAGACATCAGCCAGGCATGCATCCGCGCCTGTGAAATGGTCTACGGCCAGCCCCCGATCATCAACGGCGTCTCCCAGGAAGGCACGATCCTCCGCCACGTCTGGATGCCGACCGTCTTCACCGGCTTCGCCCAGCCCGACTGCAACCTGCACGCCCCGAACGAATCCGTCACCATTTCCACATACATCCAAGGCATTAAATTCGCCTGCGCGATCATGTGGGAATACGGCAAGGGCAGCAACTGATTTCCGCGGGCCTGACCCGCATATTCGAATGGAACGGGAATGCCCGGCCCCGGCCGGACATTCCTGCTTGCTTATAAAGGGCCGATCATGAAAGATATCAACGTTGAGAAAATCGTAGATTCAGCCATGAGCAAAGGCGCAAGCTACGCCGACGTCCGCTTTGAGGAACGGTCGAGCGAAGTCTCCCGCGTATGGGACGGCAAGATTGAGGAGCTGCTGAACAACCGCAGCGTCGGTTACGGCGTACGCGTTCTCGTGGACGGGGTCTGGGGCTTCGCGAGCAGCAACAACCTTGAGCTTACGGAAGAGATCGTCAGCAAAGCCATCGCCATTGCCCGCGCCGGCGCCCGCGTGCAGAAGAAGCCCGTCCGCCTCGCGCCGATTCCTGTCGTCCGCGACCATTACCGCACACCGGTCGAGATCGACCCGCGTTCCGTCTCCCTGAGCGAACGCGTCGGCCTGATGTTCGAAGCGGATGCCGCCATGGCCGAAGTGCCGGGCATCACCCAGCGCCGCACAAGCCTGGGCATTTACTACACCGATTCCCTTTTCGCCTCCAGTGAAGGTGCTTACATTGAGCAGAACCTCGTCGCCTGCGGCGGCGGGACGGTCGCGCTCGCTTCGGATGGGAACGACACCCAATTCCGCTCCTTCCCCGCCTCCTTTCAAGGCGACCACGGCACCGGCGGTTACGAACGAATCCTCGGATTGAACCTCGTCGAAGGTTCCCGCCGCTTCGCCGAACAGGCCGTACGGCTCGTCAAAGCCAAGCCCTGCAAGGGAGGGCGAAAGACGATCATCCTCAATGACTCCATGCTGACGCTGATGGTTCATGAGAGCCTCGGCCACGCGCTGGAGCTTGACCGCGTTCTCGGCAGCGAAGCCGCGTACGCCGGCACCAGCTTCATCACCACCGACAAGCTGAACCGCGATCATATCGGTTCCGAACACGTCACCATCACCGCCGACAGCACGCTTCCCGGCGGTCTGGCCAGCTATGGATACGATGACGAAGGCACCCCGGCGAAGCGCACGGTTCTCATTGACAAAGGCCTCCTCGTCAACTACCTCAGCAGCCGCGAGACCTCATACGAACTCGATCTGCCGGTGACGAGCTGCACCCGCGCCGACGGCTGGAACCATTCGCCGC
>CAVIKW010000060.1:7406-11544 GCA_963643375.1 Flexilinea sp.
CCGCTGATCCGCATGACCAACGTCAGCCTCGAACCGGGGGATTCCTCCCTCGCGAAGATGATCTCCGAAGTCGACGACGGCCTTTACATGGAGACGGTCAAGACCTACTCCATTGACGACAAGCGGTTGAATTTCCAGTTCGCGCCGGAAATTGCCTGGGAAATCAAGCACGGCAAGATCACCGACATGGTCAAGAATGTCCGCTACAGCGGCATGACGCCCGAATTCTGGAATTCCTGCGACGCTGTCGCCGGTCCGGACGAATGGCATCTGTGGGGCATCCCGGTCTGCGGCAAGGGCGAGCCCTGCCAATCCGTGATGGTCGGCCACGGTACCGCCCCGGCGCGTTTCCGTGATATTCAGGTGTTAGGAGAGTAACGATGTATTGGACCGAAGACAGAACACAGGATTTGCTCCATAAAGCACTGAAATATTCCGAAGCCGATCAGACGGAGGCCGCCTTCGCCGCGAAGGACTTCGCCCTGACCCGCTTCGCCGCCAACGCGATTCATCAAAACATGTCCGAGCAGGACGCTGTCCTCACCGTGCGCGTTGCCCGCGGGAAGAAACTCGGCTCCTACGCCACGAACCAGCTGGATGACGACGGCATCAAGACCGCCGTTCGTGAAGCCGCGAAGCTCGCCGACATGAACGAGCCCACCGACATTTTCAACGGATTCACGCCGAAGATGGACCTCGGCACCATTCGCGAACCGGTTTACATCGCCAAGACCGAACAGGCCGGCGCGGCGGAACGCGCGGACCTGGCTTACCGCCTGATTCACAAAACCGATGAAAGCGGCTTTGAGGCAGCCGGTTCAATCTCCAACAGCACGCTGGCCTCCGGTGTCGCCACTTCCAACGGACAGACGACATACCAACTCGAGACCCGCTGTTACGGTCTGACGGTGATCAACCGTCCCGGACAGGCGGGCTTCGGCACGGGCTACGCCGAGCACTTCGGACGCGATATTGACAAGCTCGATCCCGAAGGTCTGGCGGAGACCGGCTGCCGTATCTCCCGCATGAATCACGACGCCAAGCCCATTGAACCGGGAAAATATACCTGCGTCATGTCCCCCGCGAGCGTCGCGCTGCTGCTGTATTACCTCGGCTGGATGGGTCTGCAGGGCCGCGCCGTGCTTTCGAAGCAGTCATTCCTCGCCGGCCATTGGGGCGAACAGGTACTCAACCCGATGGTCACGATTTATGACGACGCCCTCGACGGACGCAACTACGGCATGCCCTTCGACTGGGAAGGTTACCCCCGCGAACGCGTCAACATCGTCACCAACGGCATTGCCAACGATGTCGTCTGGGACAGCTTCACCGCGGCCAAGGGCGGACGCAAGTCAACCGGCCACGCCCTGACCCCGATGCGCGACCGCTACTATTCCAGCCCGATGGCGGAGCACCTGATCCTTGAGAAGGGTGACAAAACCGTCGACGAGATGATCGCGAACACAGAATACGGCCTTTACATCAACCATATGTGGTACGTCCGCGAAGTCAACTTCGCCGACTGCACCGTGACCGGCATGACCCGCGACGGCACCTTCCTGATTGAGAACGGCAAGATCACCCGCGCGGTCAACAACCTCCGCTTCGGTCAAAGCCTGGTGAAGGCATTCAACAATGTCTCGATGATCGGCAATAAACAGGAGCTCTCGGAAGTGTCCATGGGCGCGATGCTCTGCCCGGCTGTGACCTTCAACGATTTCTCCATCGACGCCGCGTCTTCGTTCTGAAAAACAGCAAGGAAATGAAATGAAAAAGCCAATTATCCCCGAAAGTTTATACGATTATTGTCAAGTCTCCGACCCGCAGTTCAGTCCGAACGGACGGACGATCGCCTTCGTGAAGCAGTTCGCCATGGACGACGGCAACCGTTACAACCGTTCCATCTGGCTCGTGGATGTCACCCGCCGAAACGCGAAGGCCGTCCGCTTCTCCTCTTCCTCCTCCGATTGGTGCCCGCGCTGGTCCCCGGACGGAAAGAAGCTCGCCTTCATCTCCGCCCGCGGCGGTTCCGCGCAGATTTACGTCGCGCCGATTGAATGCGGGGAGCCGGTTCGGGTCACGAACATGATCGACGGTGTCTCCAACCTCCGCTGGTCTCCGGACGGCAAATGGCTCGCCTTCAATTCCGCCGCCACCGCGGAAGAGCGCCGACTTGAGGACGAAGGCGTCCTCTATGCCTCCGCTTTCTCCGGCATCAACGCCGAATGGTCCGAGGATCACCGCGCGTCATTGAAAGATCCCCGCGAAATCACCAAGCTCCCGTACCGCACCGGCACCGAGTTCTTTGACGGACGCTACGACCAGGTCTACATCATCCCGGCCGAAGGCGGCACGCCGAAACGCCTGACGGACGGCGATTACAATTACTCCGCGCCCGAATGGGATCCGAGCTCCGCGTATGTTTACGCCGACTGCAACCGCGTACAGGACAACGGCGATGAGAACTTCGAGCTCTTCTGCTCCATCTACCGCTACGACATCAACACCCGCGAAGAGACAACCATCGTCCATGAAGTCACCGAAGCGCACGACGGCCTCGGCATCTCCCCGGACGGCCGTTGGATCCTTCACACCCATGTGCCGAAGGCCGCCGACCCGCATTCCGAGCCGTACTTTGCCGCGGTCAGCCCCATTGAGCCCAACGCGAAGTGGGAAACCGTCAGCGGCGCGGATGACACCGTCGCCGACATGAAGTGGGCACCCGACAGCGAACACATTTACGCCATCGTCCACACTTGGGGCGAAGGCCAAATCTGGCGTTACGCCCGCGCGGACAAGTCGCACGAAGTCCTCGTCCGCGGCTGCTTCATGGCGGAATCCTTCACCGTTGACCCGACGGGGAAATACCTCGGCTACACCGCCTCCGCGCCGGACAAGCCGGGCGACCTCTACCTCTACGACCTCGCTTCCGGCACCTCCCGGCAGCTGACGAATTTCAACAAAGTCTTTGAAGCGACCCACGACATCTCCTTCCCGAAGGAAATCCGCTATAAGAGCACCAACGGCGTCGAGATTCAGGGCTGGTACATGTACCCGCGCAATTACGACCCGGCGAAGTCCTATCCGCTGGCGGTCGAGATTCACGGCGGGCCGAAAGTCATGTGGGGGAACAGCTTCTGGCATGAATTCCAGTGCCTCGCCGCGAACGGTTACTTCGTCTTCTACTGCAATCCGCGCGGCTCCGCCGGCTACTCCGCCGACTTCGCCCGCATCCGTGAAAAGGGCGGCTACACCGACATGCCGGACATCATGAACGGCCTCGACACGGTTCTCTCCATGGAGAAATCCGCGGATCCCGAACGTCTGGCCGTGACCGGCGGCTCCTACGGCGGCTTCCTGACCGGCTGGGTCGTCACCCACACCAACCGCTTCAAGGCGGCAGTCTCCCAGCGCGGCTGCTACGACTCCCTGAATATGTTCGGCTCCGGCGACATTCCGGAATCCGAGGAGTTCACCTACGGCGGCGTACCGACCGCGGAGAATGTAGCGCAGTACTGGGATTATTCCCCGTCCGCTCACGCCGCGGATGAAACCACGCCGCTGCTCATCTTCCATTCCGAACAGGACTACCGCGTCCCGGTCAGCCAGGCGGAAACCTTCTTCGCCATGCTGCGCCGCAACGGCAACCGCACCGTGAACATGGTCCGCGTCCCGGGCGAAGGGCATGAGCTCTCCCGCTCCGGCCGTCCGCATCACCGTATGGAACGCCTCTATCGCATCATCAACTGGTTCAACCGTTGGATCGACAACCCGGCCGCCAAGCCCGCTGCCGTCCCGGCGGATGAAATGCGCCTGTATCTGCGGAGCGATCTCGCGGGATGGAAGACCGTCGGCGGCAAGCTCGTCCGCACGGTCCGCTGCGGCAATATGGATATGGCAATGCGTCTTGCGGAAAAGGTCTATGCGGTCATGAAGCTCAAGAAGCTCCCTGCCGAGCTGACCGTCAACAACGACGTCCTCACTATCCGCCTTTACAACCGCGATCTCGGCAAAGCCTCCCTGCCGGAAGTCATCGCGGCGAAACTGCTGAACACCCGCCTCTTCTGAATCTAAGCGAAGGAGTCCGCTATGCGTCTGCCAATCACGCCCGAGTGCATTTTTAAATACTCAACCATCG
>CAVIKW010000061.1:0-11458 GCA_963643375.1 Flexilinea sp.
CAGAGACCAGAGACCAGATAACGTTAATCGGCACCCATTAAGTAAAGAGCGGCTCATAAAGTTGATATGAGCCGTTTTTTGTTAATTGCTTCCGAATTATGTTATCTGGTCTCTGGTCTCTGGTCTCTGCCGCGTAGCGGCTCCGTCTCTGGTCTCTGGTCTCTATTAATGCTTATTGACTACTGACTATTGACTATTTCTGCTCATTTAACCGCTTGTAATCAACGAAGCGGTAGCCGACGCCGCGTTCGGTGAGGATGTACTTCGGGTTCGCGGGGTCTTCTTCGAGTTTCTGGCGGAGGTAATTGATGTACAGGCGGACGTAATGGGTCTCGTCGCGGTATTCGTACCCCCAGACTTTGGTCAGCAGCTGGTCGTAGGTCATCACCCAGCCGGCATTCTGGACGAGGTGGTAGAGCAGACGGTATTCGGTCGGGCGGAGCTTCACGAGCTCGTCGTTCACCCACACTTCACGCTTGGCGAAGTCGATCTTCAATCGGTCGTCAACACGGATCACATCCTGCTGCGCGCCGCCCGCGGCGCCGCCTTCGGCGCGGCGGAGCACCGCCTTGACGCGGCTCACCAATTCGCGCGGACTGAAGGGCTTCGTGACGTAATCGTCGGCGCCCAATTCCAATCCGCGGATGCGGTCTTCCTCTTCGCCTTTCGCGGTCAGCATGATCACGGGGACCTGGCTGATCTCGCGCAGGATGGAAAGCGTCTCGAAGCCGTCAAGCCCCGGCATCATTACATCCAGGATGACAAGGCTCGGCATCCGCGAACGCACAAGGTCGAGGGCCTGCTGCCCGGACTGGGCTTCAATCACTTCGTAGCCGTCATGTTCAAGATTCATGCGGATCATTCTCGAGATCCGCGTTTCGTCATCGACCACCAGGATCAGATGCCGTTTTTCTGCTGATTCTTCCATATCCCCCCAATCTCTCTACTGCGCTTCATCAACCGGCTGCAGGAAATCCCCCACAGCCCAGCCGGTCCTGTCCGGATCGTTCACGGACTCGATCTTCCACCAAACGTAATCGTTCTTGGAGTCGGGACCGTCGACGATTTTGAATATCTCACCCTCCGCCGCGACGAAATTCAGATACCCGCCGGTACCCGGATTCGGACGCACGCTGAGGCCGGTGTTTTCGGTGCCATGGACTTCAACCACTGCCCCGACAGACAGACCGTCCTCGGAGACGTAGTGAATCTCAAGCGTCTGCGGCTCTTTGGTCGCGTACACGGTCGGCGTGACAGTCGGCGCGGCGATTACCGTCAACTGCGCCATGCCGGTTTCCTCACCGGCGGTTCCCGTGCCGCGGATGGCGAAGAAGAAAAACAGGGCGATGAAAATCATCATCCCGAAAATCAGGATCGTCAGGCACGAGGTCACACTCAGGACCGGAGTAACATTTCGCTTGTTCATGAACTTTAATTATATGACAAAACTATAGGACAAATTTCCTCTACTTGTCACTTCTTTCACGGACAGACGACGCCTTCCATCTCAAGCACGCCTTCGCGCGGGATGAGAATCTGGACGCCCTGTTCGGGATAGGTCTCGTAGGGTTCGTAATAGCACAGCGTCGGGATGGAGACGTAGGTGACGAAGAGGTCGTTCTCCTCGCTGAAGTCCCCGCCCGCGCCCTGGAACTTGATCTGCAGCGGCTCGGTAATGATAGCGGAGAATCGGTGCGACTTCAAATCCGCGACGTACGGCTCGAAGTAGGCGGCGTTGTTCGCCATGGCTTCGTCCATCATCCACTTCTTCTCGTAGTCCGCGATCAACGGAATCTTGTCCACCGTTCCGAAGGTCAGGAGCTGGCGCTGATCCATGAAGAGGATGTCCTCGCCCTTGTTCTCCTCCACGGCCTCGCGGATCTTCTCCACGGCGTCCTCCGTCACGACATTGTCGGGGAAGACGTGCGGCGCGGCGGTGGTGACATTCGACCAAACGGGGATGATTACCGCGGCCAGGATCAAGAGGCAGACGAGGCTGTTCGCCTTGACGGATTCGGACAGCCAATCGCCGAAGCCCGCCTTCCAAGCCAACGCGCCGACGAACAGCATCAGGATGAGGAACATATCCAGATTATGCAGGTTGGAACCGCCGCCGATCTTGACGGAGAAGATCAATCCCGCCGCGAGGAAAATACCGCTGCCCGCGAAGAGCAGGAGCTTCTGCCAGCCGTCCAGCTTCCAATGCTTGCGGACAGCCCAGATGACGATCAGGAGAATCAACGGCAGGACGGCCAGCGCCAAGCCGAGGACGATGCCGGGTTTGTAGGTCTCATTCGGCCACAGGCGGTCCCAGAGCAATGCCTGACGCCCGAGGTAGTATTGGAACCAAGCCGGCGTAAAGATCTGCGGAACGGCTTCGATGGCGGCTTCCGCCGCGGTGGTTTCGGCAGCGGCTTCCGTGACGACCTCCGCGGAGCTTCCGAAGAGGCCGGCGAAGACTTCACGCTTCATGTAAATCGCGGCGCCGGCCAAGCCGGACAGTCCGAGCGCGACTGCCTTCCCCCAGCGGGATTTCTTCGCCCGTTCATCCGCGATGGCGGAGTGATCCAGGAAGCAGAGGAAGACCGCGAACGCGGAGGGCGCCGCGACCCAGGTTGAACGCGACATCACCGCGTAAAAGCCCGCCGCGGCGACGAGGACGCAGTTGAGAACGAGCGGCAGCCGGCTGCCCAGTGCCACGAGCACCGCCGCCAGCGTCAGCGGCGTATAGATCGGCCCCTGCATCAGGAAGAGCATCGCCCACAGACTGACCGCCAAAAGGCGGACGCCGCGGCAGGAGGGATTGCGGCGCAGCAGTGCCCAGCCGAGCAGGGCGCAGGGGATCGTGAACAGCACGTCATTCCAGACACGGGCGCCGACGATGCTGACATTCGGAAGCAGGTAGATCAGCCCCCACAGGCTTTGGCGGCCGATGTCAATATACGCGGGGATCGTCTGATCCTGCGGATAATTGTAGAGGTCTTTGCCGAAGAGGACGGAATAATCCCACATGCGGTTGCCTTCGGACCAGCCGATGGAGAAGGGATAATCGCTGACGTCATGGAACTGCGTGAGCAGCGCGAAAGAAGCGGCGAAGACGAGCGCGCAGGGAATCACGGAAGCGAAGCTCACCGCCCCGTTGCGTTCCCACAGCCAGGACGCGGCAATCACCGCCAGACCGCAGACGAAGACACGGATCCATAAGCCGCGCCAGGGTTCGGAGAAGTTCATGAAGTTATACAGCACGCCCGGGAGCACGCAGACGAGAACCGCGAGAATCCGTCCGAAGACGCCGAGCTTATTCTTGAACGCGTCCACCGCGCCCGGCTTCAGCCAGATCAGCGCCGCCATGAAAAGCGTCCCGCCGACCAGCACCGCGCAGATGAAGATGAACGTCGGCACGACCCTCCCGGTTTGGAGGAATTCGGCGTAGCGGGTGTAGATATCCCGTCCGCACATCACCGCGCAGAAGATCAGCGCCGCGCTGAGTATACTTTGTTCGATCCGCTTTTTCATGTTGTTGTCTCTTTCTTGATTTGCCGACACTTTCGGACAAATCCCACAGTTCAATGATAGAATTATACAAAGGGACGCGAAACATCCCTCTTCCTATTCTAACAGCAAGCGGGACAGAGAGCAATTATCAACCATGAATGAAGTAACGATTTACACAGACGGAGCGTGCAGCGGGAACCCGGGGCCGGGCGGTTACGGATGCGTTCTCAAAGCCGGGAAGTACACCAAAGAGCTCTCCGGCGGCGAGCCTTCCACCACCAACAACCGCATGGAGCTGACGGCCGTCATCATGGCCTTGAAAGCCCTCAACCGTCCCTGCAAGGTGCAGCTCTTCTCCGACTCGCAGTACGTCGTGAACATGATCAATCAGGGCTGGTTGGAACGCTGGCGCCGGAACGGCTGGAAACGCAACGCCAAGGAAGCGGCGAAGAATCCCGACCTGCTGGAAGAGCTGTGGCAGCTGCTGCAGATCCATGAAGTGACCTTCAACTGGGTGAAAGGCCACGCCGATAACGAATTCAACAACCGCTGCGATGAGCTGGCGGTCAACGCCTATAAGAACCTGTAGGACTATGAGACAAGCGAATTTATTTGATTTTGAAGAACCCCAAGAAGAAAAAGTCCTGACCGTCGCGGATATCAACAAACGTGTTAAACAAACCGTAGAAACCGCGCCCGAGCTCAGAAACTGCTGGGTCAGCGGTGAAATATCGGGATACAAACCGGACAGCATGTGGTGCTTCTTCACCCTGAAGGGCGAAAAAAAAGAAGTGCTGAACGCTGTCATCTGGTCCGAGAATCTGAATGCCGAGGTTAAAAAGCTGCTGGTCAATGGGAACCAGGTCGAGGCTCACGGACGCATTTCCATCTACACAGGCGGCAGCAGGTATCAACTCGACATCGACCGCATCCGTCCGCGCGGGATCGGTAAGTTTTACGAGGAACTGGAACGTCTGAAGCGCAAGCTGTACGACGAAGGGCTCTGCTCGGAGGAACGCAAACGTCCGCTGCCCAAGCTGCCGCGAACCATCGGCATCGTTTCGTCCACCTCCGCCGCGGGGTTTAAAGATATGCTCCGCGTTTTCAGAGATCAATGGCCGCTCGCGGAGCTGATTATCTCCCCCGCCACCGTGCAGGGCGCCGCGGCCCCGGCTTCCATTATCGCCGCGCTGAAGAAGCTCTACGCCGTCAAGCCGGACGTCATCATCCTCGCCCGCGGCGGCGGCTCCATGGAAGACCTGTGGTGCTTCAACGACGAACAGGTCGCGCGCACCCTTGCCGCCTCCCCGGTGCCGACCATTACCGGCGTCGGGCATGAAGTTGACAGGACCTTGGTCGATGAGGTCTCCGATCACCGTTCACTGACGCCCACCGCCGCGGCGGGGGATGCCGTGCCGAATCGGAAAGAGGTGCTGGCGGAGTTGAGCCGTCTGGAAAAGGATCTGAATGACGCCATGGACAACCTCCTGCATAACAAGGCGCAGGGGCTCGACATGCTGACGCGGCAGCTGGACAGGGAATCCCCGGAGAACCGCGTCGCGAGCGAAAGGAAGTCATTAGAGCAGATGACCGCCCGCCTGGATAACGCGGAGAAATCGTACACCACCCGATGGAACGATATGCTGTCCGCCATGACAAAGCGTCTGGAGCTGCTGGACCCGGCGAACGTAATGCGCCGAGGCTATGCCTTCGTACAGAAAGGGGAGGACGTCATCACCTCCGCGAATGAACTGAACGCGGGCGACCGCATCGCTGTCCGTTTCTATGACGGCGAGAAGACCGCTCTCGTGGAATAGTAAGGAAAAAGGATTATGAGCGAAGAAAACAAGACCGTAACATTTGAAGAATCATACAAGAAGCTGGAAACCATCGTCCGCAAACTCGAGAACGAGTCCCCCGATCTGGACGCGGCGCTGAAGCTTTTCGAGGAAGGCCGCGCCGCCGCGGAGACCTGCCGCAAGACATTGGAGAACGCCGAGCTGAAGCTCAAAGAGCTTCGCGGAGAGGATGAAGAAGAGGTCGATTTCTGATATGAGTTCCATCTTTCAAAATCACGTGCTCGTGGCGGGCCTGATCGCCATGTTTCTCGCGCAGTTCATGAAGCCCTTCACGAACTACTGGCTCAACAAGGAATGGGATTTCTCTCAAATTTTCGCCTCGGGCGGCATGCCCAGTTCCCACTCCTCTTTTGTGACCGCCACGGCCCTCGTCACCGGCATGCGCCGCGGCTTTGACAGCGAAGTCTTTGCCGTCGCGGCGGTTTTCGCCATCATCGTCATGTACGACGCCGCCAACGTCCGCTGGCAGTCCGGCATCCATGCCCAGCGCATCAACCAGATTCTCAAGGAGCTTTTCAAGGGCCAGCCGCTTTCGGAAGCGACCCTCAAGGAAGTCATCGGTCACACGCCGCGTCAGGTGTACGCGGGCCTGCTGCTCGGCCTGATCGTCGGCCTGGTGGTTGAGGAAGTCTGGCTCATCGCTTGACCTTATGAGAAAAAAGAAATTCCCCGTCATCCCGGTCATCATCATCGCGGCGCTGCTCATCGGCGCCGCGGTACTCATTGCCGTCTCGAATCAGCGCCGCGCTGAGGTTCGCGTCCGCATGACGGAGATCGCCGCCGCGACGGAGACGGCCTCCGTCCCCACATCAACGCCGACCGCCGAGCCGACATCCGTCCCTACGGAAACACCGACCGAAGCAATTCCGACGGAAGCGCCCGCCGCGTTGGATCCCGCGGATTGGCAGAATTGGCCGGAGCTGCCGGAGTCCATCAGCCCCGAGCTCAAGGCGATGTATTTCGAGGGCATCGCGGAAGGGAACGACCCCGCCCGCTTCAGCAAAGTCGGCGACAGCAACACCGTCATGCCGTCCTTCCTCGGCTGCTTTGATTCGGGCGAGGGAACAGGCTACGACCTCGGTCCCTATACGGAACTGAAGGAGGTCATTGAGCAATTCCAATGGTCGTTCTCCCGCAATTCCCGCGCCGCCAAGAACGGCGCCACGGCTTACGACATGGATGTCTATCATTGGTACACGGATGATGTCTGCTGGCCGTATGAATCCGCGCTGAGCTGCGAATACCGTCTGTTCACGCCGTCCATTGCCTTCATCGGCTTCGGCACCAATGACGCGCTGCTGGATATCGAGCTGTACGAAGAGCATCTCCGTTCGCTGGTGCAGAAGACCTTGGACCGCAAGATCGTCCCCATCCTGCTGACGAAGGCGGACGACCTGGAGGGTGACGGCAGCTTCAACGAGGTGACCGCGAAGATCGCCGCGGAGTTCAACGTCCCGCTCTGGAACCTGTGGAAGGCGATGTCCGCCCTTCCGAACAACGGATTGAAAGACGGGGACGTGCACCCGACTTCCTCGGACGTCTCCCTCTGCAACTTCGCGGGCTCCGACCTTGAGAATTACGGCTGGACGGTTCGCAACCTGTCCGCCTTGAAAGCGCTGGACCGCGTCTGGCGCCTTCTGAACGACCTCCCGCTCAATGAATATTAAAGCCGCCATTGACTTCGGCAGCTGCTCCACAGCCGCCGCGGTATGGAACGATGCCTCGGGACAGGCGGAAACGATCCGCGTCCCGGGCCTTTCCGTGCCGGGCGGTTTTATCATTCCCTCACGAATCACATACGAGACCCCGGAACGGTATTTCGCCGGGGCAATGGCTGCCGAAGGGCGGGGTCTCTTCCGCTGGATGAAGCGCTACATCAACCTGCGCAGCCCTTATTCCCTCAAGGTCGGGGACGAGCGCATTGACGCCCGCCGCGCGGCGGAGGACTTCCTGCGCGCGGTGCTGACGTCCGCCTTCCCAACGGCGGAGAGCTTCCCCGAGGAGCTGGCGCTCAGCGTCCCGGTGGAGTCCTTCGAGTATTACAGCGAATGGCTGCTGGACCGCTTCACCGGCGTCCGTGTGCGCCTGATCGACGAAGCGAGCGCCGCGGCGGCGGGGTACGGTCTGTCCGTTCATCCCGGCGACGCGCTGCTGGTGCTTGATTTCGGCGGCAGCACTTTGCAGGCGGTGTGCGTCTCCGTCACCGAAGAGGGGGAGAAGCTCGGCCGCTGCTGCCGGGTGCTCGGGAAGTCGGGCGTGAACATCGGCGGCATGACCATCGACCGCTGGATCTATGAAGACTTATTGAAACGCGCCGGGCTCTCGGAGAACGATCCCCGCGTCCGTTCGGTCTCGGGCGAGCTGCTGCTGGCCTGCGAGCGGCTGAAGATGGAACTCTCCGAAGCGGAGACCGCGGAGCTTGACGCGCCGTTGGACGCCCTCCGCTGCCGCGTGACCCGCGCGGAGCTGACGGAGCTGATGCGCCGGAACGGACTGTTCGAGACGCTGGACAAAGTCCTCGACGAGGCATTGAAAACCGCCGAATCCCGCGGCTTCGTGAAAGAACGGCTGACGGCCGTGCTGCCTGTCGGCGGGGGCTGCCTGATCCCCGCTGTCCGGGAGCGGCTGGAGGCACGCTTCGGCGCGAACCTCACCGCCTCCGGTGAACCCCTCGGCGCTGTTGCCCGCGGCGCGGCTGCCTTCGCGGCGGGACTGCGAATCTATGACTTCATTCAGCACGACTACGCCGTCCGCAGCCTCGATCCCCGCACCGGGCAGTACGCCTTCCGCGTCATTGTCCCCCGCGGAACGGCCTTCCCGACCGCGAACGTCGGGCCGAAGATGACATTGAAAGCCTCCTACGACGGCCAAACCCGCTTCGGCATCGCGATCTACGAAACGCGTGACGGCGCCGACGCCGCGGGGACGGAGAGCGAAGTCTTCTTCGACACAGACGGTTCCGCGCGGGTGATGCCCTTGACCGAATCCGAACGCGGCGCCGGGCGGATGTTCTGGCTGAACGAGCGCCGCCCGCTTTTCCTTGAATCTACAGCGCCCTGCGCCCGCGGCGTCCCGCAATTCAGCGTGACCTTCGGCATTGACGCCAACAAAATGCTGACCGTCACCGCCTCCCGTCTATCCGACGGCGCGGTATTGCTGGATCAATATCCGGCGGTGAGATTGGTATAGCAACGCGCGATTTATAATAGCGGGCGTTTGCGGCTATCGCAGACCTCATCCACCGCAAGCGGTCCCCCTTCTCCTACAAGGAGAAGGCCTTAACGCCGCTTCGCGTGGGGAAGGTGCCTTTCCCATGGCGGAGAATGAAGAGTGGAGGTGGCGCTCGATATGCGGAGATTCATCCCAATTAATGAGCGCGTATCTACCTTCCCCTATGAGGGGAAGGGGGACCGCTTGCGGTGGATGAGGTCCGCGGTAGCCCACCACGCCCGCCATTGCAAGTCAAGACTTAATTTAGATTGCGCTATTGTCCTTCCCCTCGAGGGGAAGGGGGACCGCTCCGCGGTGGATGAGGTGACCTGAAGACACATCCACTGTCGCGGAGCGTTGCAGGCCGATGTGCAATGATAATAGAAATGGGAAGTGTAACGCCCAATTGAGGCAAACAATCCCCACGCGAAGCGGCCTAAGGCCTTCTCCTTGTAGGAGAAGGGGGACCGCGTTAGCGGTGGATGAGGTCTGCGATAGCTCCGAGCGCTCAACTCACAAAGTCTCGCCCCATTTTAGACCGCGCATTGTCCTTTCCCTCGAAGGGAAGGGGTACCGCGTTAGAGGTGGATGAGGTGCACCCGACCGACCGCGGACGAACGATGAGCTTTCACCCGCGCCGCGCTGAACTTGGTGAGTGAGCCATTAAAACAAACGCGCCCCCTTTCGGAGGCGCGTTTTTGATTTTACTTTACCGAATTAGTATTCCGGCATCTGCTGCTGCGGGGCAGCCTTTTCCGGTTCCGGAATGTCGGTGATCAGGGCTTCGGTGGTCAGGATCATCGCGGCGATGGAAGCAGCGTTCTCGAGAGCGCCGCGGGTAACCTTCGCAGGGTCGGAGACGCCGCCGGCGATCATATCGATGTACTTGTCGGTCAGGACGTTGTAACCGATACGGTTGGAGCGCTTGGACTTCTGCTGGGAGCGGATGTTGGCGATGATGACGGAGCCATCCTTGCCGGCGTTCTCAACAATCTTGCGCATCGGGACTTCGAGGGACTTGCGGACGATATTGATACCGGTCTGTTCGTCTTCGTTCTCGGCCTTCAGGTTCTGGATCTTGGCGCAGGCATTGAGCAGAGCGACACCGCCGCCCGGGACGATACCCTGTTCGACAGCCGCGCGGGTAGCGGACAGAGCGTCTTCAACACGATGCTTCTTTTCCTTCAGTTCGGTTTCGGTAGCGGCACCGACACGGATGATGGCTACACCGCCGGAGAGCTTCGCCAGGCGTTCCTGGAGCTTTTCGCGATCGTAATCGGAAGTGGTCTTCTCAATCTCGATGCGGATCTGGTCGATGCGGGCCTTGATCTCGGCCTGGTCGCCCTGGCCGCCGATGATGGTGGTGTTGTCCTTGTCGGTGATGACACGTTCGCAGTGACCGAGGTCAGCGAGGGTCGCGGTTTCCAGCTTGCGGCCGGTCTCTTCGGAGATGACGGACGCGCCGGTCAGGGTGGCGATATCCTGGAGCATGGCCTTGCGGCGGTCGCCGAAGCCCGGAGCCTTGACAGCGAGGACGTTGAGCATGCCGCGCAGTTTGTTCAGAACGAGGGTCGCCAGGGCTTCGCCGTCGATATCTTCAGCGATGATGACGAGGTCGCGCTTGCCGGTCTGGACGAGCTTCTCAAGAAGCGGAACCATATCCTGGGCAGCGGAGATCTTCTTATCGTAGACAAGAATGTTCGGGTTGGCGATGTTGGCTTCCATCTTGTCGTTGTCGGTGATGAAGTACGGGCTGATGTAACCGCGGTCGAACTGCATACCTTCGACGTATTCGGTCTCGAATTCCAGACCCTTGGATTCTTCAACGGTGATGACGCCGTCTTTACCGACTTTGTCCATGACGTCGGCGATCAGGGTACCGATGTTGGAATCCTGAGCGGAGACGGTCGCGACGTTGGCAATGTCTTCCTTGGAGGAGACTTCAATCGCCTGCTTGCGGATGTCTTCGGAGACAGCCTTGGAGGCGGATTCGATACCGCGCTTCAGGAGCATCGGGTTGGCACCGGCGGCCAGGGACTTCAGACCTTCGGAGACGATGGCGTGGGCCAGAACGGTGGAGGTGGTGGTGCCGTCACCGGCGATGTCGTTGGTCTTCGCGGAGGCTTCCTTCAGAAGCTGAGCGCCCATGTTTTCGAACGGATCGGGCAGTTCGATTTCTTTGGCGACGGTGACGCCGTCATGCGTGATGGTCGGGGAACCGTACTTGCGGTCGATCGCGACGTTTCGACCCTTCGGGCCGAGGGTAGTGGCAACAGCGTTGGCGACGGTATCGATACCGGCCTTGAGCTTCTTGCGGGCTTCTTCACCGAACATTAATTGTTTAGCCATGATTTTTTATCTCCTGTGAGTTATATTCAGATTAGTCAATGATCGCGAGCAGATCGGTTTCGCGCATGATCAGCAGCTTCTTGCCGTCGATCTTGGTCTCGGTACCGGCGTATTTCGCGAAGAGAACGGTATCGCCGACTTTGACATCCATGGGGATGCGTTCGCCCTTGTCATTGCGGTCGCCCGCGCCGGCGAACAGGACCTTGCCCTGCTGCGGCTTCTCTTTGGCGGTTTCCGGCAGAACGATACCGCCGGCAGTCATTTCCTGCTGCTCAATCGGTTCAACGACAATACGATTACCTAACGGACGCAAATTCATTTCAAACTCCTTAATATCTGATGATATTTATTAACTTTTTTCATTTTTAGCACTCATTTTTTAGGAGTGCTAACGTTGAATATAATACACTCCCCGAGAAAAAAAGTCAAGACGCATAAATGATTTCTAATATGATATTAACAAAGTCAATAGTCAATAGCGGCACCCGTCAATCAAAGACCCGCTCCCTTTTGAGCAAGTTTACAGAGTGGACAGTGGACAGTGG
>CAVIKW010000062.1:0-11356 GCA_963643375.1 Flexilinea sp.
ATGCCCGCCCGTTCCTGCGTGGCGGTCTCCTCGCTGCCCGATGCCGACGCGAAGGTCGAGATCGAGCTCATCGCGGAGGTGCCGAATGCCTGAAAATAAACGCCGCGTATTGATCCTTGATGCTTTCACCGACACTCCTTTCCTCGGGAATCCCTGCGGTGTGGTGCCGGATGCCAACGGCATGACCGATGAGGAAATGCAGAAGGTTGCCCGCGAACTGAACACGCCCGAAACCAGCTTCGTTTCCAAATCCGACAAAGCTGACTTCCGCGTCCGCTACTTCACCCCGCGCTACGAGATCGGTTTCGCCGGCCATCCGACCATCGCGACCTCTTTCATGCTCGGTCTTGAAGGGATGACTTCCGTTGACAAACCCGTCAACACCATCTCTCTTGAGTTCAACATCGGCGTTCTGCCGGTGGATATCCTTACCGAAAACGGCAAGCTGTCATCCGCTGTGATGACCCAGGCTCTGCCGACTTACGGCGCTTCCGTTGAACCGGAAGAAATGGCCGAATGCTTCAAGAACTTCACGAAGGATGACTTCGCCGACGGTCTGAAGCCGCAGGTTGCCGGTACCGGCACCAATTTCCTCATGGTCCCGATCAAGTCCCTGGATAAGCTCGCGACCATTGAGATGAACCGCGAAAAGCTCTGCGAGATCGTCGACCGCGTCGGCGTGCAGGGCTCTTATGTGTTTGTGCCCTACGGCTTCGCTCCCGAGACCGGCATGCATGCCCGCCTCTGCGATCCCCGCGGCACGCAGGAAGATCCCTTCACCGGCTCCGCCGCGGGCGCTGCCGGCTGTTATATGCTCGATCACGGCATGACCGATAAAGAAGTCATCCACATTGAGCAGGGCAACTTCATCGGCCGTCCGGGCCACGGTACGCTTTACCTGAAGCGCGAAAACGGCAAGATCACATCCGTCCGCCTCGGCGGCCGCGCTGTGAAAGTCTCAGACGGCATGATGCAGCTGAGCTGAATCAAACAGGAATACTTATGAAACGCAAGAATCGTGTTGAGACCCTGTTGAGCGAAGGCAAGGACTTAGACGCTTTCGTTGTCAAGTCCCCCGCCGATATCGCTTATTTGATCGGAATCGTCTTCCCGTACCCCGATCAGTCGCCCTTCTCCGCGGCACTCGTTGCCTGCAAGGGAAACAATAAATACACCCTTATCATCCCGGTTGAATGGGAATGCGTACTTCCCTCCTTCACCTGGAAGGGTAAGACCAAGACTTATTCCATCAATGACGGCGACCCCGACACCGCTTTCCGCGGCGCGCTGAAGTCCGTGATTGATGATATGGAAATCGCCGGCCGGACCATCGGCATCGACTACTCCGCCTGGACGGTTGCCGAGATCCGCTTCCTCAAGGAAACCTTCGACGGCATCAACCTCCGCAATATCGACCCCGAACTGAGCACCGCCCGCGAGATCAAGAGCGCGGATGAAATCGCCAACATCAAGCTGGCTTCCCATATCGCCGACCGCGGTATGATCGGCGCTCTGAACCACGTCGAAGGCACCATCGGCACCGCTGAATACACCCGTGCCGAGTTCCTCGAACGCATCCGCGTTCACGCCATTGAGTTCGGCGCGAACTGCATCGGCCATCTGAACCTTTCCGAAGGCCGTGCCGGCCGCAGCTGGCTCACCCCGATCCGCGACCTGTCCTTCACCGAAGACGGCCATACCATCCGCGCGGACTATTCCGTCTGCCTCAACGGCTGCTGGACCGTCTGCTCCCGTATGTTCTTCACCGGCAAGCCGGACCAGGCTGCTGTTGACGCTTACGCCGACAACATGATGTTGAAGAACTTCGCGGTTGACATTCTGAAGCCGGGCATCCGCGTCTGCGAGTTCTGCGAAGCGGTCCGCCTGAAGGCCGAAGAAGAATGCATCGAGCTGATGCTGGACGAAGGCCTCGGCCACGGCGTCGGTATGTCGGAACATGAAAAGCCGATCCTGACGGTTGACAACGATGAGGTTCTGAAAGAGAACATGGTCATCGCGCTGGATATCAAGACCGTCGGCTCCGTCAATGAAATGATCCACTCGATCGATATTTATCAGCTGACCAAGGACGGCAATGTCAAGCTCAGCGATTTCCGTGATTGGAACACCATGTATCTGATCAACGGCAAGCGTTCCACGCACTAAGGCAGGTGAATATGTCCGCGAAAAATAACGTCACCAAAATCAGCAAGTTCATTCAGGCCAATCCTGAAATTGACGGTCTCGTGATCACCGACCCCGCGAACCTGGCTTACGCGACCGGTTTGAACTATGAAGGCCTTTACAGCATCACGAACCTGATCGTCATCGCTTTCTTCAGCGGCAGCAAGCGCTTCCTCGCCTGCCCGAAGATCATGGTCTCCGCTTACCAGAACGCCGGCTGGGATGACAGCATCATCGCCTACGATAACTGCTCCGATCCCGAAACCGCCGCGGAAAGCATTTCCGCCGCGTTCATCACCGAGCTCTTCGACGGCAACAAGGCCACGATCGGCTACCTCGGCGACCGCATGCACATGTCTCTGTTCGAGAAACTGACCGCCCGCATGTCGAGCTATAACTTCATCGACATCAGCGAATCCTTCAAGCACCTGCGCCAGATCAAGTCCGCTGCCGAACGCCGCACGATCGAGAAGGCTGCCTCCTACACCGATCACGGCATCGCCGGCGCGATTCACCATGTCGCCCGCAACGTCGGCAAGAACGAGAAATTCCTCTCCGAAGACATCCGCGTGCACTCCCTGGAACGCGGCCTGCCGGTGAACGGCTACCGCGCCGTCTCCCAGGCTGTTTCCGAAGATCACGCTACCGTTCTTTGGCCGCACGCTCCGTATTACGCGGTCGGGCGCGACACCAAATTCTTCGAAGGCAAATTCATCCGCCTTGAGATGGCCGGCATCCTCGACGGTTACTGGTCCAATGACTCCCGCATGATGGTCAAGGGCGATATGAACTCCAGCCAGAAGGCGTTCTCCGAGAAGATGACGGCGCTGCGCAAATACACCTGCTCCGTCATCAAGCCGGGCGCCGTCTGCAAGGACGTTTTCTACGCCATCAACAAGAAGGCTGTCGAGATGGGCATCGTCATGGCGCCCGAATTCGGTTACGGCGCCGGCATCGGCGTCTCCCCGGTCGAGCCTCCGTACATCTCCGCCTCGGATGACACCGTCATTGAGAAGAACATGATGATCGTTCTCTCCCTGGGTGCCCGTTACACCGCGGGCGGCGGTGAGCTCTACATCACCAAAGACACCCTGAAGATCACCGAAGCCGGCTGCGAAATCGTCGGCTGGTATGAGAACTGGGATTATCCGTATACCGCCGCGTATACATTCTAAACACACGATCGGTCATGACAGGGGGACATCCCCCTGTTCAAAAAAAACAAAAGGAGAAAGAAGTAAATGAAGAACTCAAAGCTGTTCCTCGTCGTGCTCGTACTCGCTGTTGTACTGTGCTCGGCAATTGCTGTCTCCGCCGCTGATGATGATTGGGCCTCCACCCTGGTTATCGCCGCGGATTCCGATCCCGCCAGCATCGACCCTGCCTATGACAAGGCTTACCCGGTCGGCTGCGAAATCATCATCAACATTTTCGACACCCTGGTTGCCTGGAAAGCCCCGGACTACACCGAGCTCGAAGGCCGCTTGGCCGAAACCTGGAGTGTCTCCGATGACGGCAAGACCTACACGTTCAACATCCGTCAGGGCGTCAAGTTCCATGACGGCACCGATGTCAACGCTGAAGCTGTCAAGGCCGCTCTCGAACGCACCAAGACCGAGTCTTCCTATATGCAGAAGAACTTCGGCTACATCGAAAGCATGAACGTCCTCGATGACTACACCCTCGAGATCAACCTGACCGAAGCGATCTCCGTGTTCCTCTCCTGGCTTGCCATGCCTGAAGCTTCCATCGTCAGCCCGACCGCTGTCGAGACCCTGGGCGAAGAATTCTCCACCCATCCGGTCGGCTCCGGCCCGTTCATCTTCGAGTCCTACGTCCCGGATACCGAAGTCGTCCTGAAGGCCAACCACGATTACTGGCGCGGCGCCCCGCAGGTCGAGACCATCGTCTACCGCATTATCCCGGATGCCTCTACCCGCCGTCTCGAACTGGAAGCCGGCAACGTCGACCTGTGCCAGCAGAACGGCCAGATCTCTTCCCTGCCTGTTGAAGATATCAAGGCTTTCGAGTCCAACCCGGATATCGAAGTCATCTCCGTTCCGTCCCAGATCATCCGCGAATTGGCCTTCAACAACAACAGCGAAACCTCCCCGGTCGCGACCAACGAGAAGCTGCGCGAAGCCATGGCTCACGCTGTCGACTATGACGGCATCGTTGACTACATCCTCGGCGGCACCGCTTCCCGCGTTTACGGCCCGATCACCTCGAACAGCTGGGCCTTCGACGAAGCCATCCTCGAAGACTCTCCGTACACCTACGATCCGGAACTTGCCAAGCAGCTGCTCGCCGAAGCCGGATACGAACCGGGCGAACTGAGCTTCAATATCTACACCTTCCAGGGCACCCTCTGGGGTATGGTCGCCACCTACCTGCAGGAATGCTTCGCCGAGATCGGCATCAACACCGAAGTTGTCCAGATGGAATTCCCTCCGCTGCGCGACATCATCGTCTCCGGTGACTTCGACATTTACCTCGGCGGACGTCAGCCTTGGTACAACGATCCCGAAGCGCACATCACCATCGACTATCTCTCTACGATTGCGAACTCCGCGATGACCATGCGCATGCCCGAGAACGCCGAACTTGATCAGCTGATCCTCGACGCCCAGAAGGCTTCTTCTCAGGAAGAACGCATCGCGCTCTACGGCGAGATTCAGGAAGAGATCGTTGATGAGATCCCCGCTCTGTATCTGTTCTCCAACAACGTCATCGTCTTCAAGCGCGCCGAAGTCAAGGGCCTGGTCGTCAACAGCGCTCCTCCGCTCAATGAATACTGGTCCGTCTACAAGGAAGCCAACAACTGATAGTTTTGTAGTGCAACTCTTTTGAGAGTACCGGCTGCAGGGACGGGAACTCCCCGCCCCTGCAGTTTTTATAAGTAATTCAGAAGTGAAAAGAGGACAAATATGATAAAGTTTGCCGGAAGGCGTTTGTTATCAAGTTTGCCGGCTTTGATCCTGGTTTTGCTGCTCGTCTTCTCCCTGGTGAGAATGATCCCCGGCGATCCGGCAGTCGCGCTGCTGGGCGCGGGCGCTACCGATGAGCAGATCGAATTTTTACGTGAACAGCTGAACCTCAATCAGCCGTTCCTTCAGCAGCTCGGCTCTTATCTCGTTGATATTCTGCACGGCGACCTCGGCGAATCCATGCGCACGAAACAGCCGGTCATGCAGGAGCTCCTCGACCGCCTGCCGGCTACTCTGGAATTGTCAATTTTCGCGGCGATCATCGCGATTATTATCGGCGTCCCGCTGGGCATTCTCTCGGCGAAGAAACCGAACAGCTTCATCGATCACTTTACCCGCGTTTTCTCACTGATCGGCGTATCCGCTCCGGCGTTTTGGCTGGCGCTGATTCTCCAACTGATCTTCTCTCTTTCCTTGGGCTGGTTCCCGGTATCGGGCCGTCTCGATGCAGCCATCCGCAGTTCAGAAGCCGGAAATTTCGTCATCTTCGGCAACCTTTTCAATGGGCATCTTGACTACGCATGGTCCGGACTTCAGCACATCATTCTGCCCGCTTTCGTTTTGGCGGCCTTCTACGGCGCTGTGATTGCCCGCTTCCTGCGCACCAGCATGATCGAGGTCATCCACTCCGACTATATCCGCACCGCCAAAGGCAAGGGCGTCAAAAAAGGCATCATCCTGCGCTCGCATGAGCTGCGCAATGCCCTGCTCCCGGTTGTCACCATCATGGGCTTGAAATTCGCCGAGATGCTCAGCGGTTCCATTCTGACCGAAACCGTTTTCTCTTGGCCGGGCATCGGCCGCTATATGCGCGACGCCATTTCCAACCGTGATTACCCCGTCGTTCAGGGGGCTGTGCTGATGTTCGCGGTGATCTATATGATCTCCTCTTTCCTTGTTGACCTGGTCTACGGTCTGCTGGATCCCCGCATCCGTATGTAAGCGGAAAGGAAAACAACATGCCTTATATCGAACCCAAAGAACAAAACATCAAGAGCAGCAAGCACGAAACTTGGGATAACCTCGTCTACTTCCTCAAGAAGAACCCGCTGGCCGTCCTCGGTATCGTGATGCTGACGATCATCATCCTCGCCTGTGTCTGCGCCCCGCTGCTGACGGATTACTCCCCGACGAAGACTTCCCTTCGCGAACAGCTTTCCGCCCCGAGCGCCGAACACATCTTCGGTACGGATAAACTCGGCCGTGACATTTTCTCCCGCATCCTGTACGGCGGCCGCAACACGATCTTCATCGGCTTTGTCGTGATTGTGATCGCTTTCGTCATCGGCGTCGCGCTCGGTATCTTCTCCGGCTTCATGGGCGGATGGATCGATAACGTCATCATGCGTATCATTGACGCGGTCCTTTCCTTCCCGACGCTGGTGCTTGCCATCGCGCTCTCCGCTGTGCTCGGCCCGAACTTGAAGAACGCCATGATCGCGGTCATCATCACCATGATCCCGCAGTTCGCGCGTATCTCCCGCGGTCTTGCCCTGAATGTCCGCAGCCTGCTTTTCATCGAGTCCGCCGAAGCCCTCGGCGCTTCCACTTGGGACATCCTGTGGACGCACGTCCTCCCGAACTGCCTGAGCTCGCTCTTCGTCCAAGCTTCCCTGAACTTCGGCTCCGCCATTCTGCAGACCGCGAGCCTCGGCTTCCTCGGCTTGGGCGCTCAGCCGCCTACGGCTGAATGGGGCGTGGATGTCTCCGCGGCCTCCGCTTACATCCGCGAATCCCCGTGGGTAGCGCTTTACCCGGGCTTTGCCATTCTGCTTACCGTATTGTCATTCAACCTGGTCGGTGACGCGTTATCCGACTGGAACAACCCTCGCGCGAGAAAGAATAACTGATTTGACCATGAAAAATTTACGTGTCGCATTGGAAAAGTGCCGTATGATGCCTCTCGGTCAGACGACCGACGGCTGGGATGTGCTGACTGTTCAGAACCTCATCTATGAACCGATCGTCCGCGCCCGCTGCGGGCAGATGAATCCCGCGCTCGCGAAGGGCTGGATGGTTTCCGCGGATGGGTGCCGCTGGGTTTTCTATCTGCGCGACGACGCGAAGTTCTCCGACGGCAGCGCCTGCACCATGGAAGACGTCTACCGTTCCTTCGAGGAAATGCGCAACGCGAAGGACTCCTTCGGCATGCCCGGCCCGTTCTCCCGCTATCTTGCCGGTCTGACCTTCAAGGTCCTCGATGAGAAGACGCTTGAGATCACTTCCGAAAAGCCGAACGGCGACGTTGCCGACTTCCTCTCCGAAATCTTCATCCGCAAGGTCGTCGAGGGCAAGGAACACTCCATCGGCACCGGCGCTTATGAATTGGAAGAATTCGTCCCGAATCAGAAAATCGCCCTGCGCAAAGTTGCCGGGAAGAACATCCCCGAAGCTTACGACCACATTGACGTCTACATCGTCCCCGACGCGAATCAGCGCTGGAGCATGCTGAAGAATGGTGAAGTCGATGTCGCCATGGACCTTGACCAGCTTGAGAACGTCCCGCTTGACGACCCGGCGGTCACCTTCCGGAAGGCGGTGAACACCCTTTCCGTCATGGGCTTCCTGAACGGCTACGAAAAGCCTTTCAATGACCCGAAGGCCCGTCTCGCGCTGAACTATGCTGTCAACGCCGACCGCATCATTGAGAAAGTTTGGAACGGCCTCGCCATTCCTTCCGCTACTATCGTGAGCCCCTATCACTGCGGTTTCGACGCGTCCATCAAGCCGATTCCGTACGATCCCGAAAAGGCGAAGGCGCTCTTCGCCGAATGTGATATGCCGGAGACCATCATCCTGCGCACCCCGACATTCATGCCGGAACGCGCGCCGCGTGTGGCGGAATGCATTGCCGAAGACCTCCGCGCCATCGGCCTCAAGGTCGAGATTGATGTCAAGACCGACCGTCCCGAATACGCCCGCGAAGTCGGACGCAAAGAGACCGGCCACATTGCCATCTTCGACTCCTCCCCGCACAGCTCTTACCGCGTTCTTTCCGATAAAATCAGCGGACGCGGCGGCGGCATCTGGTGGCAGGGCATCGGCATTGACGAAGTCGATGACATGATCGACGAAGCGCACGCCACTTCCGACGTCACCATGCGTCAGTTCGCTTATTCCAAGCCGCTGCATTACCTCAACGAGCATCCGTATTGGATCTACCTCTATCATCCGATGCTGATCTGCGGCTGCGCGGATCCCGCCATCGATGTCGAACTCACCCACGAAGGGCTGCTGCACTTCCCGGGTACCTGGTAAAAAAATTGATAACCCGATATAAGGAGTAACATAATGAAATTACAATCTCAGATCACTTTCTTCTATTACAAAAATCTTGAAGAAGCCGCCCGCTTCTATGAAGATATTTTCCACCTCGAAATCATCCAGGACCAGTCCATGGCGAAGGTTTACAAGCTCGGCAAGTCCTATTTCGGCATCGTTGACGGTGTCAAGGGCAGCTTGAAGGCTCAGGACTACAACGCCGCCATGCTCACCATGCTGGTGGATTCCGTTGAAGACTGGTGCGCTTACCTTGATGAAAAGGGTGTCAAGTGCATCAAGCCGTGCAGCTGCGGCAAGTTCGCCAAATCCGCGTTCTATGAAGATCCCGGCGGTTACGTGATCGAGATCCAGCATTTCATGAATGAAGAAGTACATAAGGAATTTGAGTCGTGAACGCCTTTTTTGAGAAAATGAAGAAACAATTCGAAGCGGATACCGCGTCGGGTTATATTCCGCTTCTGGTGACCTACACCAAGGAAGACGCCGAGATCAACGGCCTGCGCAAGGCCAAGAAGACCGACACCGTTGACCGCGAAGCCGAATATTTCAGCGCTGTTGAAGCTCTCGGCCGCAGCAAGCGCGTAATGTTCCTCGGCGAAAAAGGCATGGGGAAGAGCTCGCTGCTGAAGATGATCGCCCTCTGCATGGTCGGCGAACAGTGCGGCGACATGAAATATTCCCTCGCCAAGCTGACCGAACCCATCAGCCGCACGAATTCCTGCAAGGCGCCCGAAGCTCAGGCTTGGACCGCCGGTGTCCTGTATACGGCTTGGGTCGATATCGCCGACTATCCCGAAGGCAACCTGCCGGCGGATATCCGCGACGCGCAGCTGATCCTCCTGGACGGCGTTGAATACGCCACGCTCGAAGGCTGGAAGTCCATCACGAAAGAGCTGGACGAGATCGTTGCCGCCAACCCGGATGTGCATATTGCCGCCGCCTGCGAAGCCAACGTCATCAACCGCCTGCGTCCGCGTCTGCAGGGCTTCACGAACTACACCATCAACACCCTGATCAACCCGCAGAAGAAGCAGATCGCCGAGAAGTGCGGGCAGACCGATATTGAGATTCCCGCCGCGCTCGCGAACGTTCTCAACAAGACGCAGGATTACATCCTGTGGATGCAGAACGGCCGCGCCGCGAATACGCCTTACGATTACTTCCGCTCCATCTGCGGTGTCGACGCTTCGTATGCCGCGAAGTCCGCGTTCGACCTGCTGACCGGCGATGTGAAGGTCGCGGATATCACCTCCCAGGTCAACGCCTTCAGCCATTCCGACAGCCTGATCAAGTATCTCGCCTGCCTTTACTGCCTGAGGAACAATTTCAGCGAGAATTTCGGCGACCTGATCGACAACCTGCATTACGAGAGCTGGTCCGCGCTCAACACGCTGAAGCTCATCATCAACGAAAACGATCCGGAGCCCTATATTCCGAACATCATCTCCCTCTGCCCGGAAACCGAGCCGAACGAGGAGAACGCGGTGAAGGCGCTCTTCTCCGCGGAACTCGCTTTCGGCATTCGCGAGCGCGTTGAAGGGAACGCCGCGTACATGGCGAACCTGAAGAAGTGGATGAAGGCCATCGTCTGCAACGCCTGGCTCTCCGTCTATGACCGCATCGAAGCCGGCAAACGTCTTTCCTGGCTCGGCGACGACCGTGAACTTGACGCCATGGTCGAGATCCCCGCGGGTGACTTCACCATGGGCGATTACCTGATCGCGAACAACCAGCCGGTCGAGAAGATTCACGTCGACGCGTTCAAGATGGGCGTCTACCCCGTCACGAATGCCCGCTACGCCGAGTTCATCGCCGAGACCGGTACGCCGTGGCTCTCCAACGAGGGCGGCAACATTGAACGCCGCAGCTATCCCGCCATCAACCTGACTTGGTATGAAGCCGTCAAATTCTGCGACTGGCTCACCGAGAAGTGGCGCAAAGCCGGCCGCATCGGCAAGAACGAATTCGTCCGCCTGCCGACAGAAGCCGAATGGGAATACGCGGCCCGCGGCAAGCGTGCCTCCGAAGAAGGGAAGATGATCTTCCCCTGGGGCAATGAATTCGTCGACGACATCGCCAACTCCGCCGAACTCGGCCTGAACGACACCTGCCCGGTGGGTATCTTCCCCGGCAACGTCAGCGACTTCGGCACCCGCGACATGATCGGCATGGTCTGGGAATGGAACACCACGAACTGGGGCAATGACCCGAAGCACCCGGCGTTCCCTTATCCCTACAACGCGAATGACGGCCGTGAGAACAGCCGCCATGCCGCCGATGACGTTCGCCGTGTAATGCGCGGCGGTTCCTTCGGCAGCACCGCGGATCACGCCACGGCTTCTTACCGCGGCCACCTGGAACCGATCGGGTTCTGGCGCGGCGACGGTTTCCGCATTGTGGTCTCCGAGAAATCTCATGACTGAACCGCGTCAGCATTCACGCAACCCGTTCTTCGAGAACTGCCCGGACCGCCGCAATAATGCCGAGAGCAATAAATGGCGCCGCATCCCCGCAGGTTATCTGCCGATGAGCATCGCGGACATGGACTGCCTGTCCCCGCTTGAAGTTCGCGACGCGCTGATCAAACGCGTTGAGCACAACGTCTTCGGCTACGGCAGAGCGCTCCCCGAAACCGTCTCGTTGATCTGCGATCACATCGGGAAGAAATACAATTGGCAGATCACCCCGGACAGCATCCGCTGGTCCGCCGGTGTCATCATGGGCTTCAACCAGGTCCTCGACGGCCTCGCGAAGTCCGGCGACGGAATCGTCCTGCAGACCCCGAATTATCCTCCTATTCTGGAGACGCCGGGATTCCGTCACCTGCCGATGACTTCTTCCCCGTTGTTGAAGGACGCGAACGGCCGCTATGAGATCGACTTCGACCTTTTTGAGAAGTCGAT
>CAVIKW010000063.1:0-11341 GCA_963643375.1 Flexilinea sp.
GACCGCGCTTAAGCCTTCCCCTCGAGGGGAAGGGGGACCGCGATAGCGGTGGATGAGGTGAGATGGACACAGCCGCTCGACATTGCAATTCACGCTTCCGAAGCAGTGCCATTGCCTATTGCCTACTGCCTATTGCCTTTTCCCCAAACTTAAATCCAAAAACATCCCGCTTCTGCGGGATGTTTTGTTCCAATCAATCAATTACTTCTCGCGAATGATCATCTCTTCGCGGTCGGCGCCGACGCCGACGAGCTTCACGAACGCGCCGGTGTAATCCCCGACGAAGTTCACGTATTCCTGCGCGGCCTTCGGGAGGTCCTCGAACTTGCGGCACTTCGAGATGTCGCCGAAGTTCCCCGCGAATTCCTTATACACCGGCTTCGCGGCCGCGAGGAACGCTTCATTCGTCGAGAAGTCCTCGGTGACCTTGCCGTCCACCTCATACCCGACGCAGACCTTGATGGTGTCGAACTTGCCGATGGTGTCGAGGTGGTTCATATTCAGATAATTCACGCCGTTGATCTCAATCGCGTACTTCACCGCGACCAGGTCCAGCCAACCGCAGCGGCGCGGACGCTTGGTGACGACGCCGTACTCATGCCCCAGCTCGCGGATGCGGTCGCCGGTGGCGTCATTGAGCTCGGTCACGAACGGGCCGGCGCCGACACGGCTGGAGTAGGCCTTGATCACGCCGTAGACATCGCCGATATCCCGGGCGGAGAGCCCCGTCCCCGAAAGGATACCGCCGATGGTCGTGTTGGAGGAAGTCACGAACGGATAAGAGCCGAAGTCGATATCCAGGAGCGCGGCCTGGGCACCCTCGGCGACGATGAATTTGTCTTCCTTAATGCACTTATGCAGGAAGGTGACGGTGTCGCAGACGTACGGCTTCATCACGGCCGCGTACTGTTTGTAGTCGGCGATGATCTTCTCCGCGTCGTAAGTCGGCTCACCGGCGGCGGCGAACTGCGCGTTCTTGGCGGCAACCTGCACGCGGACCTTCTCCGCGAAGCTGTCCTTATACAGGTCCTCAACGCGGATGCCGCTGCGTTCGTACTTGTCGCAGTAAGCCGGGCCGATGCCGTTCTTGGTCGTGCCGAGCTTGACCGCGCGGTGATTCTCAAGCATCACATCCATCCCCGGATGATAGGGGAAGATGACGTGAGCCTTGTCGCTGATTCGCAGATATTTGTCAACATCGATGCCGTGCTCCTTGAGCATGGCGATTTCACCAAGGAGAACTTCGGGATTCAGCACAACGCCGTTGCCGATGACAGCGATCGTCCGGTTGGAAAGGATCCCCGACGGAGTCAGGCGCATGGCGAACTTGACGCCGTTCACGTTGATCGTATGGCCGGCGTTGTTGCCGCCCGCCGCGCGGACGGACACATCCGCGTACTGCGCGAGATAATCGGTGACGCGGCCTTTGCCTTCATCGCCGTAAAAACAGCCGAGTACCACTGTTGCTTTAGACATATGAAACCCTCCTGATCATTCATTCCCGGGCCGACGGCCCGATTCCATACGAGGATAATTATCATGTAAAATACTTAAACACGGTTCATGAATATGACATTGAGAACTTTTGAATTATTCACTTGTTTGGACAGGCTTATGAAACAAGATGTATGGACATCTGTCTGCATAAAATTCACTCTCCCCAAATTGGGACAAAAAACCGAATTCCTTGTCAAAATTCGCGAGAGCGTGTAAAATATAAGTTGTTCGGGGCATAGCGCAGCCCGGCTAGCGTGCTTGCATGGGGTGCAAGAGGTCCTGGGTTCAAATCCCAGTGCCCCGACAGAATTTCAAAACCCCCACGAAAAGACGGCGTCCAACGCCGTCCTTTTGTTTAACCGCATCCCCGCTTTAAACAACGAAAGGCGCGTTTCCGCGCCTTTCGATTTTGTTAAGCTTTAGCCGATTTCGGGGACAATGACGCCGTAGTTGCCGTCATTGCGCTTGTAGAGAATGTTGATGGCATTCGTCTCGGCGTTGATGAAGACGAAGAAGTCTTCGTGGGAGGAGAGCTGCATCTGGTCGATGGCCTCGAACTCGCTCATCGGCAGCACCGCGAACTTCTTGCGGCGGACGATCTGCGGAGCGGCTTCGGTTTCCTCGGCAACCGGTTCGGCGAGGGTCTCACCGAGGGCGGCACCGTCGCCGCGGCCGCGGGCGCGCTTGCCCTTGAAGCGCTCGATCTGGCGCATCATCTTGTCGGAGGCGGCATCCACAGCGGAGGAGAGGTCGTCGGTCTTTTCTTCGGTGCGGAGGATGTAGCCCTTGCCGCGGATGGTGATCTGAGCACTGTAGCGGTCCTGGGCATTGCGGACATTCTTCATGTTCGCAAGATCAACGCGGACCTCATCGACGTCGGACAGGATTCGGCCGACTTTGCCGATCTTCGAGATCACGTAGCTATTGATCCGGTCGGAAACTTCGATGTTCTTCCCGTAGATTGCGATTTTATCTTCCATATTATCCTCCATTCAGTCTGTCAGAGCGAAGTGTCGACCGCTCTGTTGATTCCGTAACGCAGCGCTGCAGTGGCGGCACTGAGGCAGATTACGGAACGGGCACCGGCGTCCAGGAGCACCCCGGAACATTCCGAGAAGGTGGAACCGGTGGTCATCACGTCATCAATCAGGAGCACGTCCAAACCGCGTACCAAACACGGCTCGGCCGCAAAGGCGCCGTAAAGGTTCTCCCGCCGTTCCTCCATATTCAACCCGACCTGCGTCTTGGTTTCGCGCGTTTTCTGTAACGCGCGGGGCCGGCAGGGGATGCCGATCCGCCGAGAAAGGTCCTTCGCGATCCGTTCGGACTGGTTGAACCCCCGCTGACGTACGCGGGATTCCGATAACGGGACCGGGAGAATGAGATCAACGTTCCGGCCGAGGCTCGGCCAGAACTCCGCCAGCATCATCCCCAGCACGGAGGATATCTCGAGGTTCCCGTTATATTTGAGGTCGCGGATCAATACGCCGATGGCGCCGTCGTACACATACGGGGCGCGGGCCGTCTCAAAGAGAAAATCGTTTCGCGCGCAGAGCGGGCAGTACCGTCTTTTGCCGAGCGGTTTGCCGCACTTCGGGCAGATCCTCCGCCCGGTGGGCTTCAGCTTCGAACGGCATTCGTCACAGAGGAACACACCCTCCGTTCCGCATCCCGCGCATTTCGGCGGGTAAAGCCAGTCAATGACCGCCCAGAATGCGTCTCTGAAGGTCACACCGAAGCCATTAGGTCGGAGATGAATTTCGCGATCGCCGGTCCCAGCATCGCTGCCGCCACGTACAGAATAATGCCGACAAGGATCAGGATCAGCGCGTACTCAATCAATCCGCCTCCGTTCTCTTTTGAGGAAAGGTCTTTCATCGTCCTTTATCGCTCCTTGTAAGTTAATTGTAATGGAAATGCCCGGATTGTCAAACTTCTGAAGGGGGGAAAAGTTAAGAGTTTTGTAAGAAAAAACAGGGCAGAAAGACAGTGAGGAGTGAGGAGTGAGGAGTGAGGAGTTATTGAAAGAGTGCCGCGTGGAACCCACGCGGCACTCTCCCGTTTCATATTAACGCTTCGCGACAGTGGAGGTGTGTGGAATTTCACCTCATCCCCCGCGGAGCGGGCCCCCTTCCCCTCAAGGGGAAGGACAATACGCGCTCCTTACTTGGAATGGGTCTCCCCATATCGAGCGCCAACTCCTCACTCCTAACTCCTCACTCCTCACTGCTTTAAAAGCCCCTTCCACTCCTGAATCGTCAACGTCTCTGCGCGGCGGGAGGGGTCGATGTTCGCGGCGCGGAGCATGGACTCGGCCTCGGCGCCGGAGATGTGGAGGTTGGAGGAGAGGGAGTTGCGCAGGGTCTTGCGCTTCTGTCCGAAGCCGGCCTTGGCCAGGGCGAAGAAGCGCTCCGTGTCCTCGGGGGCGATCAACGGCTCGTCGTAGAGCTCAATCCGCACCACGGCGGAGTCGACATTCGGCTCGGGGTAGAAGGCGGAGGCGGGGATGATCATGGGGATGTCGGCGGTGCCGTACACCTGAACGCTCAGCGCCAGCAGGGAGAGCTTCCCCGGCGCGGCGGCAATCCGTTCCGCGACTTCTTTCTGAACGGTCAGCGCCAGGCGCTTCGGGCGGGCTTTGCCTTCCAGCAGGTGACGGATCACGGCGGAGGTAATGTAGTAGGGAATGTTGGCGGCGACGTAATACTCACCGTCGGAGAAGTACTCATCGGGCTTGAATTCGAGGATGTCGCCTTCGACAATCTCAATATTCCCGCAGGAGGCGAGCTCCGTCCGCAAGAGCGGCACGAGGTCGTGATCCAGCTCAACGGCAACGACCCGCGCCGCCCGTTCGGAGAGGTGGCGGGTCAGCGCGCCCAGCCCCGGCCCGACTTCCAGCACGGAGGCGCCGGCGGGAATCCCCGCGGCGTCGGCAATACCGGAGAGGACTTCGTCGTCGGAGAGGAAGTTCTGCCCCAGGCCTTTGCGCGGCTTGAGGTGGTATTTATCCAATAAACGTTTCGGTGAAATTGTCTCAATCATTGCAGCACCCATATCATGTCCGCCGGAACCGGCGTCAAAAAGTAAATTGTCGTGTCTTTGCTCCAGCTGACGAAGTCGTCGTCGCTGTAAGCGAGGTCAATCCAGTTCTTCCCGCTGATGCCCCCGCCGACATCGCCGATGACGGCCGTGCCGTAATCCGGGATGTAGACGGAGTCCCCGCCGAACTTGCTGTACCAATCCGAAGTGACGGCGATGACGCCCTTCTCAACCTTTTTGCCGGAGGCCGTCCCCGTGATGCAGGAGGACGTCCCGCTGCGGCAGGGGGAATACGAGGTGGCGTAGACGCTGACTTTGCGGTAATACTCAATCGTGCCGTCGGGCGTGTCGAGCGTCTGAACGGTGATCTTCGTCCCGTATTCGATTCGGTCGTTGACCGCCTGGACGAGGTCGGTCTCCTCGGAGGTCTCATTGAGCACCTCGACGCCGTTCTCCGTCCGCACGCGGGTGAACGTTCCGCGCAGCCCGTCCCGGCCCTCGCTGAGGAGGTTCGTGTCGTCCAGGTCAAGGCTGTCGTTGGCCGTCCAATCCGTCCCGCGGCGGACTTCCTCCGCGGACATGCTGAAACGGTCGCTGACGGGAACGATCAACACGCGGCCGTCCTCCGGAAGCGCTTCCGAGGCGGCGGGGATGCTGACGTCGGACCCCATCAACGGGATGCCGGCGCGGGCCAAGGCCTCGCCGACGTTCGCGCCGTACGTCATGACTGACGTCGGACCCCATCAACGGGATGCCGGCGCGGGCCAATGCCTCGCCGACGTTCGCGCCGTACGTCATGACCGTCGTCAGCGAACCGTTCCGCGAGACGGTCAACTCCCGCAGCGGCAGGACTTCGATCGTCATTCCGCTGACGAACGGCGTATCCCCATCGGGAACGACAGCGGAGCTTTTGTTAAGGTCAACGCCCGCCGAGACCAGCGCGTCGTAGACGGTCGCGCCCGATCCATGAACGGCGCGGCCGTTCGGAGCGTCTTCCGTGCGGAGGGTGAAAACATCCGCGGACTTGACCTCGAGCTCGAGCGAACTCACGCCCGCGAGGTTGAAATCCGGCTTCACCTCGGTTCCCTTCCAGAGCAGGCGGTCGCCGGGATACAGTCGGACGCCCGCGTCGAGCAGAATGTTCCCGCCGCGGTGCTGATAAGAAGTGTAGCTCACCGGCTCCGAAAATGCCGCCGCGGTCAGCGTGACATTGACGGCGTGATCCAGCGTGACGAGGGACTCGACGCGCTCATTCAATCCCGGGCGGACCCGATCCGATGAAGACACCGCGACCCCCGCGTCCCGCAGCACATCCGCGGTCTTGTCTGCCCGGGTGGAGACAACCCGCGCCTCGCCATCCACGACGACGCGCACCGTTCGCGCGCTGCCGAGAAACAGCAGCCCCGCGCCGATCAATATCAGCCCAACCCCGGACAGAATGCGGAAAATTCGTTTGGTCATGGTGATATTTTAACCCAGAAATTGATGGACAATGGGAGTTAGGAGATGAAATAGAGACCAGTGACCAGTGACCAGAGACCAGATAACATAATCGAAAGCCTGTTTCCATATCGAGCAGGTGATGAAAAAAGAGACCAGAGACCAGTAACCAGATAACTTCATTGGAGCAAGTCTTCGAATATCGACTGCGCGTTATCATAAGGCGAGAAAGACTTCGCGTATCGAGCTCGCTACGTTATCCGGTCTCTGGTCTCTGGTCTCTGGTCTCTGAAACAAAAAACCCGGGCCATTCGGCCCGGGTTTTTTTGGCCATTGCGGTCGCCGCCACGGTCGCCGCCGCGATTTCCGCCGCGATCACCGCGGTCGCCGCCGCTGCGGCGTCCGCCGTTGGACGGTTTCTTGGTGTCGGCAGCCTGGGCTTCCTCAAGGGTCCAGCCCTCAAGAACAGCCTGGCGGGAGAGGCGGACTTTGCCGTTCTCAATGCCGGTGACCATGACGGTCAGTTCGTCGCCGAGGTTGACAACATCCTCAACCTTCTCGACGCGTTCGGAGTCGAGCTGGGAGATGTGAACCATGCCGTCAACGCCCGGGAGAATCTCCACGAAGGCGCCGAAATCGGTGGTGCGGACGACTTTGCCGGTGTAGATGTTGCCGAGGACCGGGGTCTCGATGAGGCCGAGGATCATGTCGCGGGCAGCGTCGCTGTCGGCGGCGTTGGCGGAGGAGATGTAAACCAAACCGCTCTCGTCAACATCGATCTGGGTGTGGGTGGTTTCCTGCATGGTGCGGATGTTCTTGCCGCCCGGGCCGATGATGGCGCCGATCTTGTCGGTCGGGATCTGGACGGTGGTAATGCGCGGGACATGCGGCTTCAGTTCCGGACGCGGAGCCGGGATGACTTCGAGGATCTTGTTGAGGATGAAGGCACGGGCTTCATGCGCCTGGGCAAGGGCTTCGGTCATGATCTGCGGGGTGATACCCTTGATCTTGATGTCCATCTGCAGGGCGGTGATGCCCTTCGAGGTACCGGCGACTTTGAAGTCCATATCGCCGAGGTGGTCTTCCGCACCCTGGATGTCGGTGAGGATGACGTAGCGGTCGCCTTCCTTGATCAGGCCCATCGCGATACCCGTGACAGGAGCCTTGATCGGCACACCGGCGTCCATCAGGGCGAGGGTGGAACCGCAGACGGAACCCATGGAGGAGGAACCGTTGGAGCTCATGACTTCGGAGACCAGGCGGATGGTGTACGGGAACTCTTCCTCGGACGGGATGACCGGGACGAGGGCGCGTTCGGCAAGGGCGCCGTGGCCGATTTCGCGGCGGGACTGACCGCCGACGCGTTTGCACTCACCGGTGCAGAACGGCGGGAAGTTGTAATGATGGATGTAGCGCTTCGAATTGGTCGGGCTCAGGGTATCGATTTCCTGGGCGTCCTTCGGGGTGCCGAGGGTACAGAAGGTCAGAACCTGAGTCTCACCGCGGGTGAAGAGACCGGTGCCGTGCGGACGCGGCATGACGTCAACCTTGCACCAGATCGGGCGGATCTCGGTCAGGGCGCGGCCGTCCGGACGCAGGTGGCGGTCCAGAATGCGGGAGCGGACAACGCGGCGGTAAGCTTCTTCGAAGCCTTCTTTGTAATCACCGATCTTGGTTTCATCCTCACCGGCGAGCGCGGCGACGGCTTCTTCCTTCAGGTCCTTCAGCGCGTCGGCAAGCTCGGCCTTGGTGTGCGGCTTGTCCATGAGGGCTTCCATGCGGTCGGTGTACTGAGCGCACATTTCGTCAATGGCGTTCTGATCAACGTAGAAACGCGGGACTTCGCGCTTCGGCTTGCCGATAGCGGCAGCCATTTCCTTCTGAATCTGAACCAGCGGCTGAATGGCTTCGTGGCCGAAGACGAGGGCCTTGACCATGTCTTCTTCGCTGATTTCCTTGGAACCGGCTTCGACCATGAGAATGGCGTCCGCGGTACCGGCAATGCGGAGATCCAGGTCGGAGTCTTCGATTTCCTGATAAGTCGGGTTGGCGATGAATTTACCGTTGACACGGCCGACGCGGACAGCGCCGACAGGGCCGTCCCACGGGATATCGGAGATCATCAGGGAGGCGGAAGCCGCGTTGATGGCGATGATATCGAGCGGGTTGACGTAATCAGCGGAGAGGCTGTAGAGAATGACCTGGACTTCGTTGCGCATGGTCTGGTCGAACAGCGGGCGAAGCGGACGGTCGATGAGGCGGGAGGTCAGAATGACATCACCCGCGGGGCGTCCTTCACGGCGGAAGAAAGAACCCGGGATGCGCCCGCCGGCGTACATGCGTTCTTCATACTCGATGGTGAGGGGGAAGAAATCCTGACCCTCTTTGGGATCCTGGCCCATGGTGGCCGCGGAGAAAACCACGGAATCACCGACTCGGACTGTGACGGCGCCGCCGGCCTGGCCGGCCAGCATGCCGCTTTCGAAAATGACGGTCTTGCCGTCAACTTCGGTAATGAATTGTTTTGCGTTAGGTTCCATATTTATCCTGTTTCAATTCTTCTCACAGGGTCAGGGACTGAAGAAAGACTGACGCGGACGGTCTCCGCTTCGATCTTTATTCAATGCCCGACCGGGTGTGAGGTGGCTGCGGGAGCCGCGCTCCCTCGAAAAAAGAGAGCAGAATTCATGCTTCTGCTCTCTTTTCACTTCGGAAAGAATTACTTCATGCGAAGGCCGAGCTTCTCGTTGAGTTCAACATAAGAAGCGTAGTTGGTGCGGCGCAGGTAGCCCATCAAGCGGCGGCGTCGGCCGACCATCTTGAACATACCGCGGCGGGAGGCTTCATCCTTCTTGTTCTCACGCAGATGCTCGGTGAGATCCTTGATGCGCTTGGTCAGCATCGCGATCTGGACTTCGGCGGAACCGGTGTCGCCTTCGTGTTTGCCGTATTCATTGGCAAAGTTGATTTTTTCTTCTTTCGTTAACATGACATTGCTCCTAAAATAGATTTGGCAGTCTCCGCATGCCGAGCGTCACCCGGGCACGGGACCAGTCGGTAATTAGTATACCATCGAATGGCGGAATCGGTCCGAATTCATGATAATACGAAAAAACCGCCCCGGGTTGGCGGGGCGGTTGAGCACGATTTTGGGGTATCAGAAATCCGGCTTGGGCGCGGGTTTCAGCTGACCGAAACCGTCCAGTGTCGTCTCCGAGCTGTTTTCGGGTCCGAAATCCGGCTTGGGCGCGGGTTTCAGCTGACCGAAACCGTCCGGTGTCGTCTCCGAGCTGTTTTCGGGTCCGAAATCCGGCTTGGGCGCGGGCTTCAACTGACCGAAACCGGACTGCGGCTGAGGACCGTGATCGGGTTCAAAACTCGGGATCGGGCCGCCATGCGGGGCGGGGGCGGCGTACTGCGTATACGCCGGGATGCAGATGGCTTTCAGCTCTACGTCGTTTTCCGGCATGGTGAAGGTATTGTAAGCGTAGCCGAAGTCGGCGATGCCGTCGCCATTCATGTCCCAGCCGTAGAAAATCTGATAGTCGGTATAGGTCACGGGGTCGAAGAGGACGGTGACTTTATCGCCCTTTTGATAGACGGTCTCGTCGGTCGGAACGGAACCGAGGCAGTTGTTCTCAATATAGGTGACGGTGTACCCGTCGGACGCGGCGGCTTCCGTGCCGTCGGCGAAGCAGACGCATGTCAGCGCGAGCAGGCATACGCAGACAACGAACAAAACAAGTTTTTTCATAGCAAGCTCCTTGTGAAGATAACCACTTTCTTCATCTATAATTATATACGCTTTTCGCTGCTTTCGGTTGCTTTATTTCGAGACGTTGAAACGGATGTTGAGGATGTCGCCGTCTTTGACGAGGTAATCCTTCCCCTCAAGGCGGAACTTCCCCTTCGCCTTGCACTCGGCCATGGAGCCGAGCTCCATCAGGTCGTCGTACGCCACGACTTCGGCGCGGATGAAACCCTTCTGCAGGTCGGTATGGATCACGCCCGCGGCTTCGGGAGCGGTGGCATGGCGGGAGGTCGTCCAGGCGCGGCATTCGTCGGCACCGGCGGTGAAGAACGACTGCTGATCGAGCAGATCGTAGGAGACTTTGATGATGTGGTTCAGGGCGAGCTCGGTGATGCCGTACTCTTCCATGAACATTTCCGCGTCGTCGGCGGGCAGCTGGGCGATTTCCATCTCAATCTTGCCGCGGATGGCGGTCGTGATGGTCTCCGCGCCGAGGGATTCCGTCTGCGGGCAGTCCTGGGTCTCGTCCAGGTTCAGGAGGACAAGGACCGGTTTCAGGGAAAGCAGGCCGAAGCCGGAGATGGAGCGTTTCTCTTCATCATCCAGGCCGAGGGAGCGCAGCGGCTTCTCATTGCCGAGGCATTCGTGGAAGCGTTCGAAGAGGGCAATGTCGCGTTCGATCACGGCCTTGTCACGGCCGCCGCCCTTTTTCTTTTCCTCGTTCAGGCGTTCCAGACGGCGCTCAACGGCGATCATGTCATTGAGAATGAGGTCGCCTTCCATGGATTGAATATCGCGGACGGGATCGACGGAGCCGTTCGGATGCGGGACGTTGTCGTTGGCGAAGCAGCGGACAACATGAATGAAGCCGTCCATCTGCGCGAGACGGTTGAGCAGTTCGCCGGAGATGCCGGACTTCGCGGCGCTGCCGTCCAGACCGGAGATGTCATCGTAAGTGACTTTGGCGAAGATGCGCTTCTTCGGGTTGAACATCTCCGCTAACTTGTCGACGCGTTCATCCGGGACATCGACGACGGCTTCGTGGACTTCGATCTTGCCGGTGACGGTGCCGGTCGGCTGGGTTCCGCGGGTGAGGGCGTTGAAGATGGTGGTTTTACCGCTCTGCGGCAGTCCGATAATACCTAATCGCATGGTTATCCTCCAAAACTCGAGCGGAAGGGCGGATTTTTTGAGCTCAACCCTTGACCTCGTTTTGATTTGAGTATAAAATAAGAAAAGATTTTGCCGAAGTGGCGGAACTGGCAGACGCGCACGACTCAAAATCGTGTACCTTTTGGTATGTGGGTTCGATTCCCACCTTCGGCACAGACATTATAACATAACCCAACGAAAGAGCCCCGAAATCGGGGCTCTTTCGTTAGTGACCGGAGCGCTTCGCGAAGGGGAGCGGGTGTGCAGATCACCTCATCCACCACTACGTGGTCCCCCTTCCCCTCGAGGGGAAGGACAATACGCCGCTTAAATTAAGGCATGATTTCGATTGTCGGGCTGCGCGGCAACGTTCCGCTCGCCGCGACATGGCAAGATGCAATCCCCTTCGCGGAGCGGCCTAAGGCCTTCTCCTTGTAGGACGTGCGAAGCCGTGCCTTGTGC